>CBDUQI010000203.1:0-10801 GCA_965369325.1 uncultured Gammaproteobacteria bacterium | reverse complement strand
GCCCGCGCTAATCCCCAACGCCAACTGGCCCACCACCAACGACATGATCGCCAGCGCGCTCAGCAAAGGTCGGGACTGACCAAAACGGGTCGCCAACCAGGTTGCCATCGCCGCACCTAGAAAACTGAACGCAGTGCCGTACACCAGGTTGTCGCTGACAAAATCCTGGGGGATGCCCGCGTCCACCGCCGCCAACTCAATGTAGGTCCAAAACGCACCTATGTTGGTATAGGTAGCGAAGATGGCGAGCAGGCACAACCAACCCAACCAACGCACACGCAAGGCGGACGCGGTGGATTGCGTTTGGTCGAGCGATGCAGTGTTGGTGGTGCCGAGCACCGGTGCTGCCGGCAGCCAGGGCAGTAAGAGTACGGTGGGCGCTGCAAAAGCGGCAAGCACCATGAAAATCTGTGAAACATGAAGTTTGGGCAGCCCCCAAAGCTCCACGACCTGCAGCGCGACCAGCAAAAACAGGTACAAGGTAAACGTCCGCGCTGTATCGCGCGCGCCGGCCATACCCGCCATGCCGATGGCGGCCATGCATCCGGCTCCCACGCCGGCGAGGATGCGCAGCATCAGCACGGTGGAGAAATCCTGGTAGCGTACGCACAACATATTGGCTAATACCATGCACACGATGCCCAACACGCTGAGCAGGCGACGGTTGAGGCGATTGACCACAAAAGAAACAAGGAAAGAGCCCAACGCCAGCCCGCCCAGATCGGCACTGGCGATACGCCCCACCTGCTCTTCGGTAAACCCGTAGTCACTCACCAGCGCCGCAGCAATCACCGGCATGCCCATAAGCACCATCCAGCCCACACTGGCGATGCCAATCGATGCGCTCAGCGCCCGCGGTGTATCAAACACGGTGCTCGGCATCTTGGTCTTGTTACTGGTCATAATGCCGGTTACCTCACGCGCAAGTTCAAGCGCTAGCATACCGGAAATCCGCCCTTGGCCCTTCCGCCGCTGCAAGCACATCCGATAAGCTAGGGCGTTCTGATCATCGCCCCACGAGCGCACGGTTTGTATGAAAGTCATTGCTACACAAGTCGACGACGGCAACACACGACTTGCGCGCAAGATCGGCGCCCATCATGACGGGCGGGCGATGGACAACTACTTCTATCGCTCGCATCTGATCTACCAGCGCGAGCAGGCGCAGATATTTGGCCGCTGTTGGCTGTATGCGGGGCACGTCAGTCAGATCCCGAAGGCGAATGACTTTTTTTTATTCGAATTCGGTGAGGACTCTATGATCGTCGCGCGCACACGTGAGAGCGAGGTGCGGGCGTTTGCGAATGTCTGCCGTCACCGCGGCGCGCGCGTTTGCGAGGCGCCAAGCGGGAATGCGCCGGTGTTTGTGTGCCCCTACCACGCTTGGTCTTACGCCAGTGACGGCGCCCTGCTAAGCGCCCGGCATATGCAGATGCGCCAAGACTTCGACAAAGCCGACTACGGCCTGGTCCAAGTGCGTGCAGAAGTGCACGAGGGGCTTATCTTCATCAACCTGGATGCGGACGCTCCCGCCCTGGCACCCCACGTAAAGGCGCTGACCCCGGCGTTACGCCCGTATCGTTTGGATCAGGCCAAGCTCGCCTACGAACACACCTTCCAGGTGGATGCGAACTGGAAATTCGCATTGGAGAACTACTTGGAGTGCTACCACTGTGGCCCCTCACATCAGGTGTACGCGCAAGGCCATTCGTTGGCCGAGGTGGATGCTAACGTGGCCGATCTGCAAGAGGCTATGTTTGCTCGTAGCAGGCAGGCGACCGGGCTGGACAGCCTGGATCTGTTTGTGGACCACGCATACGATAAGACCGCAGCGTTCGGGTGCGAAACCTACACCTGCCGCTACGCCTTGTACGACGGCCATCTCACCGGCTCGAAGGATGGCCAGCCAGTGGCACCGCTGATGGGTGACTTCAAGGGCTACGATGGTGGCACCACCGACTTTCAGATCGGCCCGATTACCTTCACCCTTAACTACCCCGATCACGTTGTGCTGTATCGTTTTGTGCCGCGCGGCCTTACTCGCACCGACATGCTGGTGCAGTGGTTTGTGGACGGTAACGCGGTGCCAACGCGCGATTATGATCGCGATGCGTTGAGCTGGCTTTGGCTGCACACCTCAAAAGAGGACGAGTACATTATCCTGCGCAATGCGGAAGGAGCGAATTCGCGGTTTTTCGAGCCCGGGCCGTTACACCCGGAGTTTGAGGAACAGCAGAATCGGTTCATCCGCTGGTATTTGCAGGCGCTCACCCGTAACGGACACTGCTAGAACTTCGGCGGTGGTGTGCGGGTGCGCCGGGCTGGGCTGTAAAAGGGCTTCTCTCGCACTTCACAGCGAGCCCACAGGGAGATCCATTGCAGTTCCCGCTGATAGTACACCTGTGCCCATATCCGCCTCGGCAGACGGCCGTTTTTGTAGCTGACCTCGGCCAGCGCCAAATTGGCCTTGAGTAACGGCGACCAGGTGCTCGCCTTGATGGCCCCGATCAACCGGCCCTTGCGAGCGTCATACAACAGCGCATCCGCACAAGGCTTGTTGCCGGCAACCACCAGCTTGATGAGACGGCGCGCGGGTGCACGAGCCTTCTCCTGCAACAGAGCCCGCTGGCCGGTAAAGTTTGCCTTGCCAAGATCCACAACAAAATCCAGACCCAATTCGAACGGCGAACGGTCGTAGCCTTCCCGGATGACGGTCTCAGCGGTATTAAAGTCAAATCCGGGCATCAGGAACCCGGCCTCTATCCGCACCATCTCAAGGGCGGTGAGACCAATCACACGCAGGTCGTAGCGCTCCTGCTGCGCAAATATCGCGTCCCACAGAGCCACGGCATTCTCCGGACGGGTCCATACCTCATAGCCGAGATCGCCGGTAAACCCGGTTCTGGAGACCATTACGTCCATCCCGTTCAGCGTGCGATGGACCAGGCCGAATGCCTTAAGCTCTTCCACTGGCCCCAGTCCGGCAGACCTAAGCACCTCGCAAGAGGTTGGCCCCTGCACCGACAGCGCCGCCACATCGTGGGTCTCCTCCTCAATGTGTACATCAAAGCCTATCGCCGAGGTCATTAACCAGTCCAGCTGATGGTGCTGGGCACACAGCCGGTAAACGCCGGGCAACAGATGAAACAGGGTACCGTCGTCCAATACCCGGCCGTTATCATTGCACCACACCACGTATGTGACCCGGCCTGGGCGCAGCGCGCTGACATCGCGGGTGACCAGCCGGTCCAGATATGCCGCCGCATCCGGCCCGCTGATGCGGTACTTTTCCATTGGCGTGAGGTCCATCACCGAGCAGGAACTGCGAATGGCGAAATACTCCGCCGAGATATCATCCAGCACACGGGGCGCCAGATATCCGTTCCAGTCGGTCCAGTCGCGCAAATGATTATGTGGGCTCAATCGCAGGTAAAATGGCGATCGCAAAATCACCGGCTGATGATGATCCTGCCGCCAGCTCATCGGCCTTTCTCCAACTCAGCCACGCGCCTTGCAGCATTGCGCCCCGGCACGCCAGTGACGCCACCCCCCGGATGCGTGCTGGCCCCGCACAGATACAAACCAGGCACCGGCGTGTCGTACTGGGCGGCCCCGTGTACCGGGCGCATCATAAACGACTGATCAAAACTCATTTCGCCGTGATGCCAATGCCCGCTCGGCGCGCCATAGGCCTGTTCGATCATCACCGGGCTCAGCAAATCGCGCGCCACGATCTGCTCACGCAACCCGGGCATCAACTGCTCCAGCTTGCGCAAAATCACACTAGTAAAGCCGATAGCGCCAGCCTCCCAGCTTACTTTCAAATCGTACGGGGCAAAACTAGCCAGCACCGACAACACATGATGGCCCTGCGGGGCGGTGGCACTGCCATCCAGCGTCGGCACCGTCATCTCCAACACAGGCGAAGGCGAGTACTCGCCGTACTTCGCATGATTGAAGGCGTGCTCCACGTATCGCAGCGAGGGGGCGTAGAGCAAGCGCTGGTACCGCACGGCGCTATCCAGTCCTGCCACATTGGGCAAGCCGGTCAATCCCAAGTGCAGGCGCACCACATTGCCGCGCGCGCGAATCTGATGCACGCGGCGCACGAAATCGGCGTCCAACACCGCTGCACCAAGCAACTGCAAAAAAGTGGCGCGGGCATCCAGGGCGCTGACGACGCAGGGACTGGTAATTCGCTCACCAGTGCTAAGCAGGACGCCCTGCACACCGCTGCGGGTCGCCGTGATGCGCTTGACCAACGCCCCGGTGCGCACGGTCACGCCGGCCTCCTCCGCCGCTGCGGACAAGGCCTTGCACAGTTGCGGGGTACCGCCCTCGATCTGCTGCCCGCCCCCGCGCTGCTCGGCCAGCCAGCGTTGCATCAGGCTCAACACGGTGCCAGGCGTTCGTGGCCCCATGTGATGGCCCATTACGCTGTCGGCACTGATGAGGCCACGGATACGTTCATCCCAGAACGTCTCCATCAGCAGATCGTTGCTGTTCATGCCCACGACGCGCAAAAATTCTCGCATCATGTCGCGGCCCAGCCCGACGCGCAGTTTCATCACCACTTTCGCCAGCGTCATATCGTCGGTGAAATCGCGGTGTTTTAACCGTGGCGGGCGGGCGTTCAGCATCGGCTCCAGCACCCGGCCCCAGGCGTGCATGTTGGCGCGGAACTGCTGCCACGCCTGCACGTCCTTGCCGTCTATGCCCTCACCACGCACGCCGTGCTCATCCAGCGTAATATGGCGCCCGTCATCGTTCAGGCCGACAGTGGCGGCCGGCCGTGCAAACGCCAGCCCGTATTTGGTCAGGCCCAGCTCTTTGTAGATATCCGGATGAAAGGCGTTCGCCAGATGCGCCATCGCGGGTGCGCCAAACTGCTCACCAAACCGCACCGCGCCCGCCATCCCGCCCACCTCATCACGGGCCTCCAGCAACAGCACGTCGTGCCCCGCACGCGCAAGATAAGTGGCGCACACCAGACCATTGTGGCCGCCGCCAATAACGATGGTTTGCCTGGCCTCAGTCATCGCTGAAACTCGCAGGGGTGGTGTCGGGCTTGCGCAAGTCACGCAGGATCTCGCGCGCGGCGTTGGCGCCCGGCGCGCCCATCACGCCGCCACCCGGATGGTTCGAAGCACTGCATAAATACAGATTCTTGAGCGGCGCACGATACTGGGCGACGCCCGGGAATGGCCGATTGAACAACAGCTGATCGAAGGTGAGTTCGCCCTGAAAAATATTGCCCTGGGTTAGCCCTACCTCGGCCTCCAGCTCGCGTGGTGTGCGTATCTCCGCGTGGCGGATCATCTGCTTGAAATCCGGGCTGTATTGGCCAATCTGATCAATCACCGTGGCACCAAAAGCATCGCGCTTCTCATCGCTCCACCCGCCTTCCAGGTCCGTCGGGCAGTACTGCACAAACACGGTCATCATGTGTTTGCCCGGCGGTGCCATGGTGGGGTCGAACTGTGTCGGAATGAGGGCATCACAGTACGGGTCGGCGGACCAACGGCCATCTTTCCAGTCATCGTAAGCGCGCTCCAGGCGCTCCAGCGAATCGGTAAAATGCATATGTGCGCGCAGCAACGGCGAGCCGGCCGGCAGCGCTGGGAAGGTCGGCAGGCCATCAAGCGCAATATTCACCTTGCCGGAGGAGCCGCGAATCTTAAAGTTGCGCGCGTAGCGCAGAATTTTTGGTGACAGCAACTCGGGCTCGATAATGTTCAAGAAGGTGCGTTTGGCATCCAGGTTCGAGACCACAATGCGGCTGTTCAGCACTTCACCGCTGGACAGTTCCACGCCGGTCACCCGCTTGCCCTGCACCGCCACTCGTCGCACCTCCGCTTGCGTGCGAATCTCGCCGCCGTGCTCAAGCAGCGCGCCGGCCAGCGCTTGAGACACCGCGCCCATGCCACCACGCGCAAAGCCCCATGCGCCCGCATTGCCGTCCACATCGCCCATCGCATGGTGCAGCAGCACATAGGCGGTACCGGGTGAGTAAACACCCAAGCCAGTGCCGATGATGCTGCCAGCGGAGTAATGCGCCAGTACCACTTCGCTCTCGAAGTAGGTTTGCAGATACTCCGCAATCGACATGGTGAAGAAGCGGATAAATTCATACAGCTGGCTTTCGCTCAGATCGTGAAATTTACCCAGCAGGTGGGCCAGCTCGAACACATCGCGGGGCTTCAGTGAGGTGGGGTCCGGCGGCGTGCGTAGCAAAAAACTACGAATCAGCTTGCACCACCGCATAAGATCAGTGCCGAAGCGAATATAGGCGTCGGCGTCACGCTGGCTGTGGCGCGCAAGTTCGCGTCGACGCACTGCCGGCTGATGATAGTTGCCAAAAAAGTCGCCATTGCGCATGAACGTGGTGCCGCCAAGGATGGGCACCACCTCAAGCCCGTGACGGCCAAGATCAAGGGCGGCGTGAATCTCCGGCCGAAACAGGCTGCAGACATAAGAACAGTTGGAGTAATGCCAGCCTTCGTGCAACTCGCGGCTGACCGTGGCGCCACCGATGTACTCGTTGCGCTCCACCACCAGCACCTTCAAGCCGGCTTTGGCTAAAAAAGCCGCGCTGGTCAGACCATTGTGGCCCGCCCCGATAATAATCGCGTCGTATTCGCTGGTGGTCTTGATCACTCATCCCATGCCGATTCGGCGTGATTGATAAACCGACACGGCGATGACAGCAGTGCCCCGGGGCCCCGCGCACCCGCACCGCTGCGCACTGTGAAGTGGGCAGTCTGTATTACCCGCACCGCAGGTACAATACATACATTTGATGACCCTATCGAAAATTTGGATTACAGCACCCAGACGGCACCCTGGCGTATGAATTAGACTACGTGCACAGACGGGCCTGGATCGCCTCTAATCCAGTACGACAATCTTGCTTACTAAAATTGTATGAAACACATCGCCACCGACGTCACAGATAGCCGCGAGCAAATGCGCAGCGCGATTGCCGGGCATCGCGATGGCTACGCCATGGACAACTACTTCTACCGCTCGCATCTGGTGTATCAGCGCGAGTTGGAGCAGATATTTTTCAATAGCTGGCTGTACGCCGGGCATGTCAGCCAAATACCTAGCGCGCATGATTTTTTCATCTATGAGGTGGGTGAAGATTCGGTGATCGTCTCGCGCGGTGGCGACGGACAGATTCGCGCCTCGCACAATATCTGCCGACACCGTGGCGCGCGTGTGTGTGAGCAGCTAAGCGGCAATCAGCGCCTGTTCGTATGCCCCTACCACGCTTGGTCCTACAATAGCGCTGGCCAACTGGTGGCCGCGCGTCATATGGACATGTGCGAGGGTTTTCGCAAAGAGGACTATGGGCTCAAGCAACTGAGCGTGGCGACCTTCCACGGGCTGATTTTTATCCACTTCGATCCCGAGGCGCTGGCCTTTGAGCCGCACCTGGCGCGGCTGCAACCCACGCTGGGACCGTATCAGCTTGAGCAGGCCCAACTGCTCGATGCGAAGACTTTCAAGATCGATGCTAACTGGAAGTTCGTGCAGGAAAACTACGTTGAGTGCTACCACTGCGGCCCCTCACATCAGGAGTACGCCAAACGGCACACACTGCAGGATGTATTCAAAAACGTAAAACACATGGACGAGGCTATGCTGGCGCGAGCGGCCCAGGCCACGGGAGTACCGGGCGTGGTGAGCCTGATCGATGAGGCCTTCGATCAGGCGCAGCAGTTTGGATACGATGTGTACGCACAGCGCTACGGCCTGTACGAGAGCTTCTTGACCGGCTCGCAAGATGGCCAACCAGTGGCCCCCCTGATGGGCGATTTCAAGGGGTACGACGGCGGCGCCGGCGATTTTCAGATAGGTCCGTGCATGTTCATGCTGAACTATCCCGATCACTGCGTGTTGTACCGCTTTACACCCCGATCGCTCACCCAGACCGACATGCTCGTGGCATGGTTCGTTAACGGGGACGCACGGCCGGGAAAAGACTTCGACGAACAAGCCGTCTCGTGGCTGTGGACTCATACCTCGCACGAGGATGAGTACATCATTTTGCGCAACAGCGAAGGGGCCAACTCACGGCACTTCCAACCCGGCCCGTTGCATCCGGAGTTTGAGAGTCTTCAGCGGCGGTTTATTCGCTGGTATCTGGGTGCACTCAGTGACTAACGCTGCGCGCGTGTACCTGTGTGCCACCGGCTCAGGTGAACTCAGGCATCACCTCGTTGATGAACAACTCCAGCGAGCGTTTCTGATGCGCCATCGGTAAACCGTAAGCGTAATTGCAACACAACTGATCTACACCCAGCGCCTCATAGCGCTTGAGCTTTTCGATCACCTTCTCGGGCGTACCGAGCAGCAAATTGTTCATCAGATTATCTGGTTCGTACTCGCCCTGATTCACCAGCAGCGCCGGATCAGGGTCCTGCGGAAAGCCATCCACCACCGGCGCCAGATTGCGAAACAGATTTTCAAACTGCCGGCCCTGGCGCTGTATCGCCTGAATAAATGCCTGCCCTCCATGCTGCGTATCCCATACGCCCACGTGGCGCATCAGCATAAAGCGTGGCCGCGTCGCTTGCGGGTGCGCGCGCAATGCCCGCTCGAAGTGCTGCATGTAGGTTTGCGCTTCTGAGAACGGGCGCGTCAGCGGCCACGTCATGACGTTGTGGCCCTGTTTGATAGAAGCATCAAAGGTGGTGGCATCACGTGCGGCCACCCACAAAGGCGGATGCGGTTGCTGCAGCGGCTTGGGACAACTGGTGGAGTCAGGAAATTGCCAGTACTGACCGTTATGCGCATAGTCGCCCTGCCACAACGCTTTCAGCGCAGGTATCATCTCTAGCATCATCGGTACCCCGGTGTTCGGGTGGATGCCGTTTTTCATTCGATCAAACTCGCGCTGATAAGCACCCTTGCCTATCCCCAGTTCCAGCCGCCCGCTGGACAGCAGATCCAACAGCGCGGCCTCGCCCGCCAGCCTGATCGGATGCCAGTACGGCGCTATGATCACCGCTGTGCCCAGCCGAATTTGCGTCGTATGCGCGGCCCAATGCGCCAGTAACTGAAACGGGCCCGGCGCAATCGTCATCTCGATTGCGTGATGCTCAGCCGCCCAGGCAGTCGCGAAACCGCCCTGATCCGCCATTTGAACCATATCAGTAACGTGTTGTAGCACCTCGCGCATATCGGTGCTGCTGTCCAGACGTTCTAGGTTGACGGCCAGATCAAATTTCATGTGTGCACTTTCCCAAACATTATCGGATCACGAACGGATTGGACATCGGTTCGCTCGAGGTGTTTATCCATACGCTCTTCGTGCGCGTGTAATCGTAAATGGCATCAATGCCGGCCTCACGGCCGTAGCCGCTGCGCCCAAAACCGCCGAACGGCGAGATGGGCGACACTGCGCGATAGGTGTTCACCCACACGATACCGCTGCGGATGGCACGGGACACCCGATGCGCTCGCCCCACGTCCTGGGTGAACACGCCCGCGCCAAGACCAAAACGGGTATCGTTGGCCAACGCGATGCCCGCTTGCTCAGTATCGAAACGGATCACCGACATGACTGGGCCGAACAGCTCGACCTGCGTGCTTTCGATAGACTGATCCGGGCAAGCCAGTACGGTGGGACTGAAGTACCAGCCCTGCTCGAAGCCCTGCGGGATATCGCCGCCAGTATGCACGGTGGCCCCCTGCGCCACCGACTTTGCCAGCACTTGCTGAATGTTATCCCGTTGTTCACGGGTGGCCAGCGGGCCGATTTGAGTCTCGCTGGCCAGTGGATCGCCGATTCGAATCTGCTCGGCCCGCGCTTTCACGCCCTGCATGAAGCGATCGTAGATACCCGCCTGCACCAACACCCGTGAGCCCGCCACGCAGCTTTGCCCTGAGGCGCCAAAGTTGCCCGCCACTGCGCCGTTCAGGGCACCCTCGAAATCCGCATCATCAAAAATCAGCAGCGGTGATTTACCCCCAAGCTCCAACGACAAGTGGGCGAAGTTATTCGCGGTATTGATTACCACCTGATGAGCCGCATTCACGCCGCCCGTAAAGGCCACGCGCGCCACTAGCGGATGGGCGGTAAGCGCCCGCCCGCAGGGCTCGCCATAACCGGTGAGCACGCTCACCACACCAGGCGGAAAGCCAACCTCATGCACCACTTTCGCAAATTCAAGCATCGGCGCTGGCGCTACTTCGGAGGCCTTGATAACCACCGTGTTGCCCGCCGCCAACGCCGGCCCCAGTTTGGTCGCGCTGAGGAACATCTGCGCATTCCAGGGCACGATAGCGGCAACTACACCAATCGGCTCGCGCGTGGTGAAGACGTGCATATCCGGTTTATCTATCGGCAGCGTGCTGCCCTGAATCTTGTCCGCCAAGCCACCGTAGTAGCGATAGTAGTCCGCCACATACGCCGATTGCGCTTTGGTCTCGGCCGCCAGCTTGCCACTGTCGGTGGTCTCCAACTGACCAAGCCGGTCCGCCGCATCGGCAACCGCATCCGCCAACCTGAACAACAGGCGGCCGCGCTCGGTGGCACTCATCTGCGCCCAGGGGCCTTCGTGCAACGCGCGGTGAGCCGCCTGAACAGCCCGCTCCACGTCGGCCTCGGTGGCGCAGGCGCTGCTGGCCCAGGGTAGCGAGGTCGCTGGGTTGATCGACTCCAGCGTGCCGCCATCGGAGGCCTCACAAAATTCTCCGTCGATATACAGTTTAAAGTGCGGGAACTTTGGCTCGATCACAACGGCCTCTCCGGATTCAAAAATTCAAGCAGCGCGTCGGCGAACATCTCCGG
>CBDUQI010000202.1:0-10820 GCA_965369325.1 uncultured Gammaproteobacteria bacterium | reverse complement strand
GGTATGGGCACTATGGCACTGTTGTGTGCGGGTAAACATTGACACGCATCAGCAAAAAGACATGACATTTGTCACGTCGAAGCGATGTAGAGGGTGAAGGCTGGCTAGAACGGGTTCAGCGTGTAGCCTTGTTGCTGCAAACTCGCGTGTGCCGTCATGGCCGACCAGCTCATGCGTATCCCCGGCAGTAGGTCCTCAGTCGAGATGTCCCGGTAGGCGGCTGTTTGGCCACACAACACAATATCCACGCCCGCCTTGAGCAGGGCCGCGATGAGCGGTGCATTGGCGTTGGCCGCACCGTATTTCTTGTCTTTCACCAGATCCATGGCGGCGGAGCCGTGTACCACCAGCGCAACCTGCGTGTTGCCCTCGCGCACACCCGCCTCGTGGTGCATGTTGATCAGTCTGGCGGCACTGTCGATGTGGCGATTGATGCTCCCCGGTTCAGCCGCCTCGGCAACATCAAACGCGACTTTGAAGAGGCTGTCCGGTGCGAGCGGGGTGGCCGCTTTCACGACGGCGACTTTTCCATAACCCTCGACCACTGTCCCGGCTTGAAAGCGCTCCGGGCCCGCATTCGCGGGGATGCTGGCCAGCAGTGTGAGTGTGCTGGCGACAATGACTGGCTTCCACATAGGCGAAGATCTCCGGTAAGGCTATGGTTCGGCGGTGGTCGGGGCTGCTGGCGCAGGTGCTTGCTCAGGGCTCACCGGTGCCTCCGGCGTGGCCTTTGCCACCGGCGTGACCATCGCAACATTTTCATACGGCACGATGTGCGTGTTCTCGCTGGGGGGATCGTAGAGGAAAATGAACCGACTGGTGCTGCCCAGCAGCGCCATCGGGCCGTCGGTCAGTGCGGTAGCGGCGTCATTGACAAATACGGTCACCATCGGTGCCCGCCCGGCGCGGATTTCTTTGGACTTCCACTCTGCGTACAGCGATAGGAACAGATAGGCGTAAAGCACAACACCGATTGCCGCGGCCCAGATGCTGGTGTTTATGAAGCGGCTCCAGCGGGCATATCCCGAGGACAGGCGCCCCTTGTTCTTCCTTGAGGCTGCCCAACGCACTTCCATCTGGCCCAACTGGTAGACCACCCAGTAAAAGGCTACGGCCCCGGCCGATAACAGGAAGGTCAAGGGTTCGCGCAGCGCGGCCAGCATGAAGTCGCCCACTTCCATGTAGTTGAAAATGTTGATGTCAAACTGGCGAAACAAGCTCCAGCTGAACAGCAGGCCCGTGATCGAGATAGCGCCGTACGCCAGCGTCAATGCCAGTGCGGGGTGCTTGGCGAACAGGCCCGGAGTAGGTGATTCCATAAACAGTGGTGCTCAGTGAGGAGCGCTCAGGCGTCAATCAGATGTTGACTGTACCCTACCAGTCGCGTAAACGGGAATTGCATTACAGATGGCTGCCGGTGGCGCCGACCGCCGTTGGGATAGATGCGCCGGCGCACTAACCGCGACGACCGCCGCGGTTAGTGCCCGAACTTAATAACGGTAACGGAAGGTTAGGCCTGCTTGTCGCCCAGGCGAGAGGAAGCTGACATACGCGCGGGCAAAGAATCGGAAATCGCCCGGATCGACATAGCGAAATACATTGGATGCGGCGTCGTCATCCAGTAGGTTCTTGACCCACAGAGTGACGTCGAAGTTCTCGTTGCTCATGGTGGCGCGAAGGTTAAGGTCGAACTGATCGCCGGTCTCCTGAAGATTGTGCGTTTGCGCATACCGCGATGAGTTGTATATGCCGTCCAGACGGGTGCGCAGCTCCCAGTCATCATTCACCATGTGGCGATACTGAACGCTCGCGTTTGCCGAATTCTCCGATACCCGGGGGATATCAAAACCCGCCAACGAGTCATCACCTAAGATTCCACCGTGGGTAGCGTCGGTGCCTTCGTTGATCTGTGTGTCCGCCAGTGCGTAAGCGCCGGAGACAAACCAGTTGTCAGTGATTTGCCACGCGGCATCCAATTCCAGGCCGCTAACCTGCGATTCGCCGACGTTCTGGACCACCGTGATCTGTACCTGCTCGTCCGTCCCCTCGTTGAGGATCACCACCTGACTCAACTGCTGGTCCGTCAAGTCAAGGTGGTACAACGCCGCATTCAGGCGTACACGCCCATCGGCAAGCGTGGACTTAATCCCGGCTTCGATCTGCCATACCACTTCTTCATCAAACGAGAGAAACGGTGCTTCGTCCGGATCATCCGGATCGACCGCGTTGAAGCCGCCGGCTTTGGAGCCGCGCGCGATGTTGCCGTACAGGAAGACATCATCGTTAAGTTGATAATCAATCGTAAAGCGTGGGTTGAATGAGGAAAAATCGGCGCTCAATGGTGTGCCGCCTGCCACCGCCAGCGACTCAACATCCTCGCTCGACTGGCGTGCTTCGAAGCTCATCGACAACGCTTCGTTCACATCCCACCCGAACTGGGCGAAAAACGAGGTCTCCTCATCCGTGCGTAGCTGATCGAACTCCAAGTCTGCGCCCAGAATATCGCGATCGATCACTGCCAAATCCTCTTCGTACAAGAATGCGCCGACCAGCCAGTTAAAGTCGCCGCTCTCGCCGCTCAGGCGCAACTCATTGGATAAGTACTCGCGGTCGGATTTATCGTCCGTGACCCAGGCAGAGGGGAACGATCCAAACGAGTTACCGACAATGGTGGGCGAGTAGGACTGGTTGGTTACCACGCGAAGATCCTCGGTGGTATACCCGCCAAGCCATTGGAATTGCATCGAGTCGGTGAGATCGTAGGTCACGCCGGCGGTATAGCGCGCAATCTCGCGGTCCAGGCCGGCGTTGAAGTCCCAGGCTGCAATTACAGGGAACGACAGGCCGGAGACCGGGATGGCCTCGCCCGCACGGATTGATGTGGCGATGTTGACCGTGTCGGCGGTGCGTGCGATGCCGCAGTAGTACGGAATGGCAACATTAGACGGGCAGCCGGTGCCGCCCGCTGCGGCGGAGTTATTGAACGTGGAATCATTCAGCACACCGGCGAACTGACCGTCCTGGTCGTCGCTGAAATAGGCCCGCGCAACAATTTTCAAGCGGTCGTTCGGTTGAATGTGCAGCGAGCCGTAAAAGGCCTGCGTTTTCTCCGAACCGACATCGCGCGCACCTGCGGTGAGGTCGTTAACATTGTCGAACTCGCCACCAAACTCATAGTGACGCACGCCTATCGTACCGGACACTGTCTCGGTAATCGGCGCAGACAAGTAAGCATTGGCGTCGATGTGCTCATGCTCTGCGGCGATCAGTGACACGCTCAGGTCGAGCTCATCACCGGGCGCTTTGGTGACGTAGTTGACCACGCCACCATAGGTAGAACGCCCGTATAAGGCCGCTTGCGGTCCCTTAAGCACCTCAACGCGTTCGACACCCTCGACCAGCGATGAGATTAATCCGGTGCGCACATACACGCCGTCGATAAACAACGATACCGGCTGGGCGGTCTCAGGGCGCAGGTTGGCGATGCCCCGAATGACCGGTCGCTCTGAAGCACGGCCAAAATCACCGTTGATCTGCAGCCCGGCCGTGAACTGGGCAATGTCACGGATATCGACGATTCCGGCATCCTGTAGGGCATCTGCGGTGAAGGCCGTAATGGAAATCGGGGTGGTCGATGCACTCTCGTCTTTCTTCCGCGCGGTGACCGTGACTTCCTCCAGAAAAGACCGGTCGTTTGACTGGGCGCCTGCCGGCGTGGAAAGCGCAAAGCACAAAATAAGTCCGAAACACACTGGACGGGCGACAGATACACGCATGGGTCCCTCTCATTTGTGAACATGATAAAAGTACTAATGTTAGAACAATAGGGTATTTAGTAAAAAACGGCAAGCAGCGGCGATGCGACGTCCTACGGAACGTTGACAATCTGCCCCGTGCTCACCGGGGCGATCGATTCGTTCACGATGTCCCGATCGGGAGCACCTTGCCCTAAGAGCGAGCTGACGCTCTGCTCACCCGTTGCTCGATGCGAGCAAGGCCTGCGGTGCGACCATTTATGCGGGTGTCTAAGGCCGGATGTTCGTTCGGCAGCTTGTTGTTAAGCCGCTTTCATATTGCTGATGACCGATTCGATTAAGGTATCGATCAGCTTCACCATCGAGAACGCCCCGCCGAGATAGAGTTTGCCGGTCAGAGCCAGAATGCAAACCCCATGGATGCCACTCCAAAGCGCAGTAGCAGTATGAGCAATCTCATGCTTTACCCGCTCAGGTGCTATTTGCTGAAGGTTCTCTGCGACCAATTCGAACATCACATCGCGCCGCTCTTTCATTAGATTCGGCGTCACTAGTCCGCGCGGGCTTTGGTGCTCAAATACCAATCGCCATCGGTCGGGGTGATCGGTGGCGTACTGCACGTAAAATTCGGCCATGGCACGTATACGGGCTTCAGGTTTTCGTTTTCTGCGCGCCTCGCGCTGTATCAGAGCAGCCATCTCGTCAATGGTCTTGGTGTTCAGATGAATCACCAAATCATCAAAGTTCTTGAACACATGGTATAGCGTGCCGACCGTATAGCCGATTTTTGCGGCCACTTTTCTGGCTGTAAGTGATTGAAAACCTTCTTTTTCAACCAACTCTTCAGCGGCATCTATCGCCATCTGCCGTATCTCATCCCGGCTGTGGTCGCTTCGTCTTCCCATGCCAACGCGGCCTTGTCGATACGCTCATTCAAGTGTGCACGATAAACTTTATTTGAACATCGTTCAATAAGTGTGTATAAATTAAACGCCGTTCAATAAGAGCGGTTTTTAAAGATTGAAAATTAAACGATGTTTAATTGAGGGTAACCATGATGAAATCCAAACGTGTTTTCTGCCTGATCGCGCTCGTGTGGACGCTGTTGGGAGCAGGCGCTTCCCAAGCCGCAGGTTTGCTTATCCCGAAAGGACAGTCGGGATCGCTGCAGATTAAAGACCACAAGGTGAAAGTGGTTGTGGAAGATGGGTACGTGGTCACGCAGATCGACCAAGTTTTTGTGAACGCCAGCATGAACGATGTGGAGGCGGTGTACAGTTTTCCAGTGCCCTCGCACGCGGCGGTCGCGCAGTTTACCTACTGGATCGATGCCCGCCCGGTGATTGGCGAGGTACTAAAGAAGCAGGAGGCTCGCGCGCTCTACGAGCAGGAAAAAGCGGCCGGGCGTGAGACTGCGCTAGCCGAGAAGGACGCGTACCGAACGTTCGACATTTCGGTGTATCCCGTGCGCGGCAACAGCGATGTTCGCGTGCAGTTGCTCTACGTGCAAAGTGCCAGCGTGGATACCGGAATCGGCCGTTATGTTTATCCGTTGGAAGAAGGGGGAGTTGACGAGCAGCGCCAGTCGTTCTGGGAGGTGCACAATACTGTGCAGGGAACATTCAGCTTTGATTTCGAGCTGAAGTCCTCCTACCCCGTGGATGCGCTGCGCCTGCCGGGCCAGCCGAACGCGTTGCTGAGCCAGGTCGGCGCTGGACACTGGACGGTAGCACTGCAATCCTTGCAGGCGAGCACCGCGGACGCGGATTTCGAGCAACAGGTAGCGGCGCTTGAAGCCGGGCAGCAAGTGATGCCGAGTAGTTCTGCCTCGGGCGCGGCAAATTTGGATGAAGACATCGTAGTGTACTGGCGTCACACGCCGGATCTTCCGGGCACGGTAGATTTGGTCACGCATAAGCCCGATCCGCAAGGGCGCGGAACCTTCATGTTGACCTTTACTCCGGGCGAGGATCTGCCGCTGATCGAGAACGGTCGCGATTGGATTTTCGTATTGGATGTGTCGGGCTCCATGCAGGGCAAATTTGCCACGCTCGCGAACGGCGTAGAGCGAGCACTAGGTGAGCTGAATCCTAATGATCGATTTCGGATTTTCGCGTTCAGCAGTTCCGCTCGCGAGCTAACCCACGGTTTCGCCAACGCGACGGCAGAAAATGTTCTTCAATACGCGCAGCAGGTGGGAGCGCTGAACGCCGAGGGGGGAACGAATCTGTACGCTGGTGTGCGCGCCGGGCTGGAGGCGTTGGACAGCGACCGATCTTCCGGTATCGCGTTGGTCACCGATGGCGTAGCAAACGTGGGCGTCACTGAGAAAGCTGCGTTCCTGCAGGTAATGACCGAGCATGACGTGCGTTTGTTTACGTTCATCCTAGGCAACAGCGCAAACCGGCCGTTGCTGGAGGCGATGACCGAGGTTTCCAACGGTTTCGCTATGGAAACCTCCAATAGCGATGACATCGCGGGGCAGTTGCTGCTGGCGACGGGAAAGATCCGACATGCAGCACTACACGATGTGAAAGTGCAGATTGACGGAATCAAGATTGCCGATCTTACGCCGGAGCGCATTGGCAGTTTGTACCACGGCGAACAACTGCAGATATTGGGTCACTACTGGGGCGGCGATGCTGCCAACGTCCGCCTGACCGGCAAAGTTGCGGGGCATGAGGTGGAGTACAAAACGGCGTTCTCTATGCCTGAGCAGTCCGATCTGAATCCCGAGCTTGAGCGCATCTGGGCGTATGCTGCGATCGAAAACCTGCAAAGAAAGATGGACTATTTCGGCGAGGATGCTGATACGCGCGGAGCAGTCACAGATCTGGCCGTTGAGTACGGGCTGGTAACAGACTACACCTCAATGATAGTGGTGCGCGAGGAGGTGTTCGCCGCGCAGGGAATTGCGCGTACAAACCGTGATCGCGTTGCGAACGAACGGATCGCGCAGGAGCAGCGCGCGCAGCAAGCACCGCAAAGTCGCCGTGTCGACGAGCATCAGCCGATGTACACCAAGCCGCGTCCATCGACGCGTCACGGTGGTGGCGGTGGCGGCGCGGTTGGGTTTACGGCGATGTTGGCGATGCTGAGTGTTGCCTTCTACCGGCGTCGTCGAGGCGGGGTCGTCAAGGGTGGTTGAGGCAGCGCATCGATAGGCATGCCAATGTGGGGTGCACCCGAAGAACGGAGGCCGTAGCAAAGGTGCGGGCCGCTGGTTGCCAGAAGGGGCAGCCAGCGGTTCAGTTAAGCCGTGCGGGGGAGTTGTACGTTGACGCTTAACTGCTGCGGTTTTGCATTCCAATCCAAATCAATTGGAGCGCGTGTTCGATATCAGAACACTCAAACAGCTCTTCGTTTTCTTGCTTGCTCAGTCCGTTAGTTTCGCACAATTTGTCCACGCCAAGTTCGCCCAATTTTGACGCGAGTCCGTTCAGTGGAATCGCGAGATGCTTGGCAAGTGCTTCCTCAGTGCTACTTAAGGCGGGCGCGTTGGCTTGGTGATCGCTAGGGGGCTTTAACGCATTCGAGTCTGACCCGTCCCGCAGCGCGGCAACTGTCTCGTAGGTCGCGCCACCAAATCCGCCAATCAAATACAGCGGCTTGTCGGCCGTGAGGGCAAGATAGGCATCCTCGGCAACGCCGGCGTAGTACCCCAGGTAGCCGGAGGTTTTACCTCCAAGGCAAATTCGCCCACCCGTATCCAGTAGTTTGGTTAGGGCGGCTCTGAGCACCCAAAGTTTGCCGAGTATGGTCTCGCTCCAACGGTTGAGCGACGGGGCGGACAACGCTTCAAGATTTGGATCTGCTGCAACGCTGGAGATAAGTCCGCCCAAGTCGGCGTTGTGTTGCATGTCCTGAATGGCGTGAACGCGCAGAATCCCCTCCGAGGCTTTTTGTGCGTTCAAGGCCACCCGGCTAAGTTGGGCGGTACCCGTGGGGACTAGGTTCAGCATTCGAGGGTCGCGGCCAGCGCTGATAAGCGTGTGGTTTGCTGCGGCGATCTCAGCTAGCGTCCCCACGGCCCGCATCACCCCGTCTGTGCGCCAGTCGTGGCCGAAGACCATTCGGCAGTCTTTGAACAAGAAGAACTGCGCCAACCGCACAACGACGCGGTTCAGCACGGCTTCGTTGAAGCCCATAGCGTGAGCCTCCTCGCAACCAGAGACAGAGACATTTACCCAGGCGATCGAGGTGGGTGCAGTCATAGCATGATGTCATCAAGTGAGGTTAAGTTCACATCTGCACCCAAGATGGATTTGAACGAGTCCAGTTTGTAGTCAGGGAGCTTGGGAGGAGGGTAGAAAACGTGGCCTTCCCAATCGCTCCCGGATCGCTGCGCTTGCAAGCGTTTGACCGCCATGCTTAGGGAAATAGAAGAGGGGTGCCTTGGGAGCACGACGCGATTTTCTTTCGGCGCGCCTGCCGAATCCACCATGTACGTCGCGCGAAGCAGACGCAAGTGGGCCGCGCCGGCATGCAGGATAATTCGCAACAGATTCGCATCGAAGATGCGGACCGTGGGTGCGTATTCGAAAGGTAGCCTTGCTGAGTTGTAGTAGTAACCTCGCCGCAAATCCACCACCACAATGGGCACGTGTGCCCGTTCGGCGTACAGGTATTCTTGTTGACACCAAAAGCGGTTTTCGTACTGATCGGTGCGCAGTGCGATAAACACGCAGTTGCCCGCCGCATCGCGGAGCTTTTTCTTCCAGCGCTCGCCCCGATCGATACTTTCGACGTCATAAAAGTATGGCGAATCGCCATTGGGTGTTAGCTGAACCGTGCTCAGGCGTCGCATTAACTCCGCGAGTGAAGAAGCGGGCGACATGCCGTCCAACTTGGCGTGACTGATAAAGAACTTTAACGGTTGAGATTCGTCGGTGGTAGATTGCGGCTGCAACGCCTCGCGCGCCACGCCGAGTGTGCGCAGAGCCACGGCCATGGGACGTAGGTCAGGTTCCAACTCGCCCGGCGCGATGGCGTCACGTTGCTGCGTCTGGTTAAATTCCAGCTCGCGCGGTACCAACACCCTTAAGTAGCGCTGTTGACCCACACCCTCTTGGAGTGCCTGCGTGGCGGCGCTACGATGCTTCGTCTCAACCGATGGCACTAACTCCACCACAATGGAGATGTCCGCAGCACCGAGCAGTTTGTCGATATTGATCGTGTTATTGAGCAACCCCGGTGGGTCCAGCACCTGTATCTGAAGGTCGGTTGCGTCGTACAGATGGCCTGCCGCATGAGCGGCATGAAACTCGCTGGTACCGTGGAACACGATTTGCAGGGCGTCGAAGTACTCCTCGGTTAGCTCGTCCTCGTGTGCCCGTACCACGATGATTTGAATGGGTGTCTTTCGTCTTAGTGGGGTACTCAGGTGTTCGCTCCCGCTGAACCTAGCTCCAAGCATCATCCGCTCAAACTGTATGGCATCGAGGGGTAGGTTGCAATATTCCCCCGTGCTGTGTGTCACCACCGACAAGTCGCGCGCGAAGGCAATTGAGAGCACAAGATCTCTATCGCGATCCTGCGTAACGAGGCCGGGGTTGCCCCCGGCCTCGTATTGATGCGTGAACGCGCCTAGTCGATGATATGCAGTGAGCCGATGTCCTCACCCGAGGCGATGCCTAGGGCGGTGAGATCGTGCCGCATCCCGAACGAGCCCGAGGTCGAACTGCCGAAGGATCCGCTGAATTCAACGATGTCCTCGTCTTGGCCACTCACGCCAGTGACGGCAAAGGTACCCACCGTCGAGAAGAGCAAATTACCACCACTGGTAAAGGTGGCTGCATCTACGTCTTCACCGCCCGAATTGGAGAGGCCGACGTCGCTACCGTCGAACAACACGCTGAGCGAGCCGCTGGTACTCGAGCCCGTCGTGCCACTGAACAGCAGCAGATCCTCATCGCGACCGTTGGAGATGCCGTTGGCGTTGATCGTTCCCAGGGTCGAGATCACCAGATCGCTCCCGCTTAGGGTGATGGCATCGACATCCTCGCCGTTGGTGGTCATGCCGATATCACTCCCGTCAAAGTACAGACTGAAGCTGCCTGCGGTCGTGTCGCCCAGAGAAGTCGGCGTGAATCGCACAATGTCGGAATCGTCGACAGAGATACCGTCAACCGTACCTGCGGCGGTGAAGCTCATCAGCAGGTCGCCGTCTGCCAATATCGTCAGGGCGCTGATCTCCAGACCGCCGATGCCAACATCGCTGCCGTCGAACTGCTTGGTCCAGATACCTGTGGTCTCGTTGTAAGAAACAATATCGTCATCGGTCACCGTGCCTACACCCGGAATTGTTGTGTTGCTACGGAAAGACATCCAGATAACGGTATCGCCGCCTGTCGGCGGGTTGACCGTTACCGTGATCGAGTCCGAATCCGAAAGGCCGCCGCTGTCAGTCACTGAAGCGGTAATGGTGTGCGTACCAATCGAAAGGCTCGATGTCGATACGGACCCACCGGAACCGATGCTGCCGTCGATAGACGACGACCATGCCAGGCTGGCGCTGATATCGCCATCCTCGGTGTCGCTCGCGGTGGCGGTGAAGTTGATTGCCGCACCCGCTATCACGGTGGTGCCGTCAGCCGGGGCGGTAATGGTTACCGTTGGCGGCGTGTCGGGCGAGGAGTTTACCGTGAAGGTAATGGCATCCGAGTCGGACGAACCGCCACTGTCGGTGGCTGAAGCGGTGATGGTGTGCGTCCCCACCGACAAAGTGGTAGTGGAGAAGGATGCTCCCGAGCCGATGCTGCCGTCGAGCGATGATGACCACCCCATGCCGGTACTGATGTCGCCGTCCTCGGCGTCAGTCGCGGTGCCGGTGAACGTCACGTTGTCACCTGCGGTTGAGTTCGAGCCGCTGGCCGGCGAGGTGATGCTCACCACCGGCGGCGCGTTGGGTGTTGCATTGATCGTAAAGGTAATGACATCCGAGGCCGCCAGGCCACCACTATCAGTGACCGACGCGGAGATGGTATGAACGCCGGCCGTCAGCGCGGCGCTCGAGAATGAAGCGCCAGAGCCGATGTTGCCGTCGATCGAGGACGCCCACGCGAG
>CBDUQI010000201.1:0-10885 GCA_965369325.1 uncultured Gammaproteobacteria bacterium | reverse complement strand
TGGCCGGGTTATCGCCCTCCCCGAACCCCTCCATCTCATTGCCAATGCCCCAAATCAACAGCGCAGGATGGTCTTTGTACCGAAGCACGGTCTCACGGGCCTTGGCCAGTTGCTCAGCTACCTGGGCCTGGTCATCATAGTCAAAACCGTGGCGTTCATGACCCAACCAGATACCAACCGTGACGGTGAGCCCCAGGCCATGCGCCTCATCCAGCAGCGCATCGATATCATCAGCGCCCCAGGTGCGTACGGAGTTGGCGCCGGCCGCCGCCAGTTGGACCAGTGCGCCCGCACCGCCCGCGCCGCGGATCAGATAAGGCTTACCCCCACGCAGCAACTGCCAGCCTTGCTCGGTCTGTTGCAATTGCACCGGAATCGCCTCAGCCATCGCTGTCCCCGCTGTCAGCAGAAGACCGGCAAGCGCGCCCGCGAGCATACGAGCGCCTGCCATCACTAAGCCCGCCCGCGCTTGCGTGCGCGTACCGCGCCGGGTATCAGCCATCGTTGACCGACATCACCCCGTTGTCGAAGTTCGGCGGCGTGGCGGGCTGGTAAGTAAAACCCCATTCGGCCAGCAGCGCCTGAGTGAGTAACGGATCGCCGGGTACCAGCCGCTCAAAACCGGTCGCGGCTGTGCGGTACAGGTCATCGCCGACCAGTTCATTCAAAGAAGCCGAAAAGGCGACATCGCCGCAGCAGACAAAAAACGTGACAGAGCCGAAAAAATTCTCCAGCACTGAGCGATACGCCTTAAGTGCCTGCTCCTGCACGATGGGATCGCCACTGGCATCAAACAGCTCGTGCAGCGCACGTGCGGTGTACCACTGGTTCTCGCCTGAGGCACGGCGCGCCAGGGCGGTACCCCACAGATAAAAACGCGCTTTGGCGCCACTGGGGCCCACGGGAATCTCCTGCGCCAGCTCAAACTTCGTAATGGCCTCCGGATCGTTCTCGTCGAACTCGCGTATCGTGGCGGTGATATACGGGTTCTCCGGGTCGTCCAGAATGCAGGTTTCCAGATGCACACCCACGTTTGCGCAGTTGAGATTCAGCAGCGTGTCGGTGGGCAGCGCCACGGTGGTCACAATCATGCCGTCGCCACCGTCAGGCCCACAACCGCCAGTGAGTAAAAACGCCAGGCCAGCCAATACCATGAACCGTCTCCTGAGGCCTGTTGGGCTCGCCGCTTTCCAAGGTAGGTTTCTCATAGCAATAATCCTTGACCGCGCATTAATGCGCGCTCTGTCACTAGTAACTGTAGTTGAAGTAGAAGATCGACAGGAACTCGTAATCGTTGGTGCCCACGTCAAATATATCGGCTGAGTTCTCATCCAGCGAGCGGTACAGCGCTCTTACACCCACTTTGGTGGAGTTCAGCTCATCACGCCGCGAATCCAGCAGCACTGAGTAATCCAGCTTAACCTGCTCGGGGTAAGTGATGTTGAACTGCCGATGAAAATCGTACGGCCCCCACGCATCTTTTTTCACGTAGCCAGAGATAATGTGTTTGCGTCCGAGCACCGCCTTGCCCGCCATCTCATAGAACTTGCGGGTGCCACCCTCCGGCGCGCCGGTGGCTTGCAGAAAACCGACACTGAAGTTGGCAATGTAGCGCGCGTAGTTGCTTGGGTTAAACACCATGCGACTACTCACCTGCCAGACATCCTCAGCCGGCAGGCCAACGCCGAAAGCCCCGTTAAAACCGCCTTCTTCAAAGAAGAACAGATGTGAGTCCGTGGCGGTGGGGTACTCGGTATAGTTGGCGCCCACGTTAAACGCAAATGCCGCATCCTCGCGCCAGTCGTTGTCCCAGGCGTAAAACGGCGTCGCACCGGTCGGGTCCCAGGTGACGAACAGTTCGCCCGAGCGGGCCTCGCGATTCCCAAGCACGGCAAACGGATCGTCATCCCGGTTACGCGGGCTCAGGCCGGGGTTCAAAATACCGTCATCAATACCGGTCGGAATAATCGGGTTCGCGTCGACCAGGTTGTTGCGCACCAGTACGCGCGGGAACACCATCCAGTAGCCAAAGTTCATCATCACGCCCGCTTCATACTCTTCCTTGTTACCAAGCCCGGAGTACGGCAGACGTGAGCCAAACTCGATCAACGGCGCACCCGCATCGGCCACCAGTCCAGCGTGATGAGTCGCGACATAGGCTAGCGATCCGAACATGGGGAACGACAGCTTCAACTTAAGACCCAGCGTGTCTTCAAACTCGATGTCGTCCAGCACCACCTCGTCGCCTTCGTGGCGGTCGTACAGGTCATCCACCTTCTCGGTGCTAGCGATAATACCGCCCGCTTCAAGGGTGATGTTATCCGTGAGCGCGGTTTTGGTGTAGAGGGTGGTCTGGCGGGTTTCGCGCTCGGTTGCAGCCGTAGCTGAGGCCGACTGGCCGGTGCGCGCAACGTCCTCGGAGTGCATCACGGTGTAGTCGACCCGACCCAGCTTGGAGCTGTACTTGAGCACAACTTTCGGGTTGGCGCCCCAGTAAATTTCCGGCCCAAACACCACTTTCAGCCCGTCCAGCTTACCCTTACCTACAATCTCCACGCCTTCCGGCGCTTTGGCGTTCCATATATCCATACCCTTGATATCGGTGGTCTCGCTGATCAGGCCGAAGAAATCACCCTGGTACTTCCAGTGGAATCGAGGCGTGTGGTAGAAGGCCGTGATATCCACCAGTTCGCCTGAGTAGGTGGCGTCGAAGTCGTAAATCTCCACCCGCTCGCGATCGGTGAGCGTATCGGTAGACTCCACGCGTGCGCCCGTCAGATCGTCCACCTCTTCGGTGACGACAGTAATCGGCAGGCCACGGCGGCCGTAGGTAATTTCAAACGCGTCCTTGTCGGCGACATTGCCGAGCACGTTGAGCGAGAACTGACCATCAATCTGGTCGGTCGGCGCGAAGCCGAAGTCCAGGAATATCATCTGACCATCAGTGTACTCGTTGCCGTTCTCGCCGCTTTCGGTCAACTGGTTTTCGTTGCCCTTCAGCACAAGCTCGCCTTCCAGGCGGCCGCCGGTGAAATTCACAATCTTTCTGCGCTCATCCGCCTCGCTATTCAGCAACCGCACCTCGCTCTTCAGGTTCAGATAATCCATATCCATGTTTTCGATGGATTTGGTCACTGCCACCTTCTGCGTTCGGTACGGGTCCATCGCCCAGATGGCTGCCAGCACGTCATAGGCCATGCGCACGCGCGCGGTGTACACCCCCTCAGAATTGGGGGTGCCAAGGGCGGTAATGCCGAACCACTCCTCGTTCATGTTGTTCTTGCCTTCAACAAAGTCGAAGGGATAGCCGCCGTTTGCCCATGAGGCGTTGTTGTCATGCACGTCCAGATTTTCGGTCTGCAGGTACTTCCACCATTCATCGCGCCACTCGAATACGAATCCGCCGATGGAGTTGCCCTCCTCGCCGTTGCCATAGCTCTTGCTGTACATCTCCAGCCACTGATGGCGCAGAATGGTCGCCTGCGCGCGCTGGTCCTCTTTGAACTCACGCGCATTGAAAGCATCGCTACCGAACTCGAAGAACACCACGGGCAGGTCGAGCTTGTCGTCTACCTCCTCCCATAAACTGGTAAAGCTCTTGCCGCGATACACGTTGCTGCCGAGCACGTCCATATCGGTGCAAATCTCTGCAATCAGATCCAGGTACTGGATATCGCCATTGACGATGCTAAAGGGATGGTTGGGATCCATCTTCTTGCCGGCCGCCATCACATCGTTGAACAGGCTGTACAAGAATCTGGCCTTGGCCGCAAAACGCTCGCCTTCAGGCAGATTCTCGATCTCGTAGCTCTTCCAGGACAGCCCGTAGTTGCTCTCGTTGCCAAAGGCAAACATCAGCACCCCGGGGGTATTTTTGTACTGATCGATAATCGCCAGAGTATCGGCCTTGATCACGGCCCGCGTCAGCTCATCGGAGTAGTCAGTAAACGGGTGCCACTTGCCGGCGACGCTATAGCCGTAACGGCCCATCAGCGGGTTGATTACAGTGCGGATACCGTACTGCTCGAACACATACTGCACCCAGCGCGGCGGCATGGTGGTAAATGCGCGGATGGTGTTGACGCCGCCCGCCTTCATCAAGCCAAAATCGTAGTCCAGTACCTTGCGGACAAAGTCGTCGGATTCACCCCACAGGTTGTAGGTGTAGTTCTCGTTTCTCGGCGTGTACCCCCACACCATGCCTTTGATGTAGTAGTCCTGCCCGTCGACCTGTAGTTTCCAGCCGTTCTCATCCTTGTACGTGGTGACTTTTTCTACCGCCTGCGCCTCACTGGCAAGCGACATGCCCAGCGCCGCTGTGACGGCGAGTACGCTGCCGGCATGTTGTATCCGTTTGAACAAGGTTAAACCCGACATAGCGACCACTCTTGACTCGTCTTAAATTGTTTCATGAACAACTCCCGCGCCCGCAACATTGTTGCCAAGCCCAGTAATCCCTCCAGTATGTATCCGATTCATGCGCAGCCCTGCGCCGATCAACGTCGCAGGGCCGCGGTAGCCCGCATGTCACCGACAACAGCCATTCGATTCGCGCTACAGCTCGTTCACAGCCTATGGCGCCGCCGTTGGCGCCAGCCTGACCTGAATATTGTCGTAAAACACGCCCGAGCCTTCGAAGTTGGTTGCCGTGCCGGAGTATCCTACCTGCAACAGCTGCCCAACCAGCCCCTCATCAATCACCAGCGACATTGAGTAGCGGTCCCAGGTATCGGGGATACTCGTCGTCTCCACCACCACCAGATTCGTGGTCGCGAATCCAGCCGCCCGATCTAACGTCTTAATGAACGCGTTAGCCGTAGAGGCGAGCTCCAGATTGCCGAGTTTGGCATCAAAGCTAAACCACAATGTCTTCCCCACGTCGTCCGCAGTAACATCGCGCTCGCGAAACACATTGGACTCGATCACGAAGCCGTTCCCATGATCCAGGTTGTTGTAGTCGCTGAAGATACTGAGCTGCTGCGCGCCCTGATCATCTCCGCCTTGACCGGTATCGATCGCTGAGAACGCCATGCCGTTGTTCGGCGCGATAAATGCCCCGTAGTTGTACAAAAAGGTGACGCCATCCGCACCGAACACGTTAGCAAACACCCACCAACCATCGTCGGCCAACGCCTGCTCGCTCGTTTGCTCCAGCGCTTCGAAGTTCTGGATGTAATCCTCTTCCTTGAACCTGGCGGCCGTGCCACAGCGACCCGCCTCGCGACAGGCGACCTTCACGCGAACGTTGTCCAGTTCAAGGTCAATCGTGCCGCCACTGGCCTGCAGGACGAACAGATTCACGACATTGGACAGGTCCAGCCCGCTGCCGATCGGATTCGCCAGCAGATCGGCAATCTTGACTGAATAGGTGTGCCAGTCCGTATCGGCCGGTAGCATGACCGCGGCACCTGCGCCGTTGCCGGCAGCGCTATCGAGTCTAGCCACCAATTGCGTGTCGGATGTGCTGGCGGTCACCCGCATATCGAACAGCACCTCGCCCGCCGCGCCGCCGCCGGTCAGATCGAAGCCGGTCTGCAGAATCGGATTCGCACTCAGATCTTCGGACCCGATGAACACTTCGCCCTGATCGCCCGCGTTGCCCGCCGCCATGCTCACGCGCCACAGCGTGTTGCCGTCGTCGGTTGCAGCGATGTCATTTAGCAGCACTACCTGGCCCGAAGGACTGTCGGCAGAACCCGCCGCCAACGTATTGGTAACGTCGGGCCCGTCGGTGGTGAACGACAGCACTGCGGGCGCATCGGTATAGACCTCAACCATTTCAGTGTATGGCGCGGGCAGCGCGTCCACCGGGGTTGTGTCGGGATCGCCCGTGCTGCATCCACTGCTCGCTGCCGGGTCGGTTGGATTCGCACATTGGTAGACACGTACGGCGTCAATCTGTAGCGCCTGCGGGAAGCTGGAACTGCCATCGGCATTGCTGCTGACTGCCAGCGACAACACCAGATAGAAGTCTTGATCGAACGGTGCCGCACCGCCTTCTTGCATGTAGACGCCCTCGGCATCTTCGGCGTACGCATACCAGTTATCCTGAGTTTGCGTAAGCACGTGCACGTCATCCACAAACCAGCGGATTTCGCCGCCTTCCCATTCCATTGCGTAGGTGGCGAACGCCAGGTCAGGTGCCGTCGGCGGCTCGTAGCTGCCAACCGTCCGGGTGTCTTCCGGTACCGGCAGGCCGTAGTGCAACGCGTGCTCCAGCGTCTTGTTGCCGCTTACGCCAATATCGGGCGCGTTGGCAATTTCGATCTCGCCAGACAATGGCCAGGCGCCGTACGTATCGTTGGCAGGCAACATCCAAAGGGACGGTGCCGCGCCTAGCGTGGCGGGCATTCTGGCGTCGATCTCGACGCGGCCATAGGTGAATTCCAATTTGCCACGCGTATCGACCAGACCCGAGGCGTAGCTGCCATCGCCCTGCTGCTGCGCCTCAATGCTCAGAACACCGCCGGCAACGCTCACCCGATCGGTGCGATAGGCCTGCTCGTCCTCGCATGGCGCAGGGCAATCAGCGTCGGTGCGCGCGGTCCAGTTGCTCGCATCCAGCCCGCCACCTTCAAAGTCGTCGGACCAGATCAGACGCCAGACGGTTTCCAGTTCCAACCCGGCCGACGCTGAGGCCGCATCACTGGCGTTGCTTGCGGCGTCGACGGCTGCACCGCCCGCCACCGCGACGGTAAGCTCACCCAGACCATCCGGCGTGACATTACTGGTGTAGGTGGCAAAGTCGACGCGTTCGACGGTGTCTGCAGTGCCATTGGTGACGCTGATGTCATTCACATCAAAACCGCTAACGTTCTCGCCGAAACTGAAGGTCAGCGCGATCGGATCCAGCGTCTGCACCGTGCCCGGCATGCCATCAATGGTGAGACCTGGGGCCATCGAATCAAAAATAACAAAGGTGAAGTCTGTACTTACGGTGGACTCAGGACCGGCATTACCGCCAGTGTCCTGGAAGTTAATCGCAAACGTCATAGCGCCTTGCGGATCGTTGGCGAGCGTCGTGCGACTGGCCTGCCAGCTAGTGCCGCCACCCGTCACCGAATCAGCGGGCGCACCCGCTATGATCACGCTGGGTGCCAGGATATCTTCACTGGCAGTCATGCGGACTGTGACCACATCGCCAGCTTGCGCGTACACCGGATTCGTATTGTTCGATGCAATGCTGATCACCGGCAGCAACGGCGCTTCGGCATCAAGGCCGTTGGCTACCGTGAGGCCGGTGCTTGCAAGGTTAAGGTTGCCAGCGCCATCAATCGCGCCGCCCGCCGGGATACTCACGAGCAGGTCGCCCAGCCCGGTTGGCGTGACGTCAGCTGTGAAGGTTGCGCGATCAAGCATGATCACACTGCTCGCAACACCACCGCTCACTTGCAGATCAGCGGCATCGAATCCTGTGACCGCTTCGCTGAACTGCACCACCATTGGAATCGGGTTAAGCGTAGAGAAGCTTGGCGGTACGCCCAGGAAGTTGGGTATCGGCGCGGTGAGATCCACCGTCACGCTGTTGCCATCGGTACTGGTCGTCACCGGTGTCGCCGCATTGCCTTCCAGATCTTCAAAATCCACCTGGAAGCTGATAAAGCCTTCCGCCTCGGCCCCGGTCAGCGTACGCACAGCCTCCCAGGTGGCATCCACTCCCATGAGCATGTCAGCCGGCTCGCCTGCGATGGTTACCGTCGGCGTTGCCAGCCGCTCGTCCGCGACGAACGCAATGCTCACCACATCGCCTGCCATTGCCATCGCCGGGTCGGCGTTGTTTGAGGTAACGGTGAGTTCGATCAGTGTTGGTGCGGTAGTATCGACGTCCGGCAACGGTACGCCAAACTCTACGTCATCCCAGAGATAGGTTTTCTCACCGGCCGTATCGCCGTCGGTGCCAAAGTTGAAGAACACCGACAGGGCAGTGTAAGTAGCCCCCAAGTTCAAGGCGGGGCCTTCCACCGGATTGCTAAAATCGAAGACCAGTGTTTCCCACTCGTTCGCCACCGATGTGAGCACCTCGGTTTCCACGCTCACCGTGCCGCCTACCGCATCTTCGGCCTTCAAGCGTACGGGAATGCCGACATCTGGTGAGTACACCCGCATAGCAATCGTTTGTTCCACCGCGTTGAACGGAATCGGCACAGCGAAGCCGGCCGTAGTGCTCATGGTGGTGCCGGCCGACACCGGGCTGCCTAACGGTTTGGTGGTGGAGGCCACCCTGTTAGAGGCATCCTGCGGATCGGCAATTAGCGTAGTCATGGCGGTAACCGGATCGCCAAAATCGGTGACCGTGTAATCCACGCCTGGATCGTCGAAAGTGATCGGTAACTCCACCTGCAGCAGATCACTGCCGGGATCACCGCCACCCCCCGGATCGCCGCCGCCCGGTGGGATCAGAATGATGTCGTCAAAGTAGAACGTCCAGTTGTCCGGGTCGCCCTCGGCATCACCAACGACGTTCAGATCGAAGATAAGCGTGATGCCCTGAACCGTCCCGCTGTAGGCCGGAAAATCAAACAGCAGCTCTTCCCAGCCGCCACCGCTATGGGTCACCTCAACCTCATCATCAGGAGGGCCTTCCAGCTTAAACAGCACTCTCACCGAACGTTGCGACCACACCTTCATGCTGAAGGCACTACCCGCCTCGACCGGCAGCGGGGTCGGCAACGTAAGCAACGAGCCGGCGAACGTTGCGCCGGCGAACTTGCGCATGCGTCCAACCTGGGCGCTCGTGTTGATTCCGGAGGGGTCTGGATTGAACACGATATCGGCAACACCCCCCTCAAACCCGCCATCCGGGCCGAAGTCGTAAGAAGCCGCGGGGCCTTCAAAATTCGAGACCAGTCCCTCCGGCCCCGTGCCGGGATCACCGCCGCCCGGTGGTGGATCGTCCACCGGCGGTACGATGATGGTGATGTCGTCGAAGTAGAAGGTCCAGTTATCCGGATCGCCCATCGCATCGCCGACGATGCCGAGATCAAAAATGAACGTGATGCCCTCGACCAGACCGCTGTAGCTGCCAAAGTTGAACGTCATCTCCTCCCAGCCCGAGCCGCCGTGGGTCACGTTGACCTCCGCCTCGGTTGGGCCTTCGAGCTTAAACAGCACATCCACCTGACGCGGCGAATACACTTTCATGGTGAAGGAGCTGCCGGCAGGCGTGGTAAACGGCGTTGGCAGCTCCAGCCGCGAGCCGGCAAAATCGGCGCCCATAAACTTAAGCATGCGTCCGACTTGAGCGCTGGTGTTGATGCCTTCCGGGAACGGGTTGGGCTCCACGGCAGCCGCACCGCCTTCGAAGCCACCATCCGGACCAAAGTCGTAGGACAATGGATCGTTCTCAAAGTCAGTGATTAGCCCATTCAGCCCGATTCCGGGGTCGCCGCCGCCGCCACCGACGGTACTCAGCAGGATGTCATCAAAGTAGAAGGTCCAGTTGTCCGGGTCGCCACCGGCATCACCAACGGTGTCTATATCAAAAATCAGGGTAAAGCCTTCCACCGTCCCGCTGAAGCTGGAGAAGTCAAAGGTAAGCTCCTCCCAGCCGGTACCGCCGTGGGTCACGCGTCTCTCTGTTGGCGCCGGGCCTTCGAGCTTAAACGTTAGATCCACCTCACGCGGTGACCATACCTTCAAGCTGATCGAGCTGCCCGTAGAGACGTCGGTCGGCGTCGGCAACATCAACGTGGAGCCGGCAAAGACCTCGCCCTGAAACTTGAGCATGCGCCCGACCTGGGCACTGGTATTGATGCCGCCGGGTTGCGGGTTGTCGATCACCGCAGCCGCGCCGCCTTCAAAGTCGCCAAAAATGTAGCTATCGGGGGCGTCTTCAAAATCAATCGATAGGCCACCGCCGGAGCTGGAATCGCCGATACGCTGAAACACGCGCACATAGTCCACCAGCATGGTTTGCGGAAACACCTCACCACCATTGGGGGGCTGGTTATCGCTACCCAGCGTACCGCCCATCGCGACATTCAGAATCATGTAGAACTCGCGCAGGAATTCTTCCATGTTTTGCGGATCGATCGTCTGGGTAAAATAGGTAACGCCATCGATCGATGAGGTAATGCGGTTCTCATCCCAATCGGTTTCAAACACGTGGAAGTCATCACCCAGCGACTCATTGAAGGTCATGTTGTCGGTGCTGAACACCCAACCTTCGGGGAACGAGCACTCGGCCGGCGCCTGAATGCTGTCCTGACACCAGTGGACGGTCGAGTGCGCCGTGCGCTCGTTGGAGAAGGCGTTGTGCATCTCCAGGAAGTCTATTTCGCCGGAACGCGGCCAGCCGATCTGCGGATGATTCGCCCCCAGCGCCCAAAACGCAGGCCAGGCACCATCACCCACCGGTGGCTTGATCCGGGCCACAATCTTGCCGTACCTGAAGTTAAACTTGTCCAGCGTGTTGAGCTTGCCCGAGGTCACGGTGCCGTCGCGCACCCCACAGGGGCCATCGCACAGGGCTGAAATTACCAGATTGCCGTCTTCGACCCGGATGTTATCCGGGGATTCGGTGTACAACTGCCACTCGTTGTTGCCCCAACCATCGTTGTTCGGGCCGTAGCCGGTCTCAAGCGTCCACTTCTCAGGGGCTGGCGGGCCGTCCTGCTCGAACTCATCGGAGAACATCAACTCGTAGACCACGCCACCGCCCACCGGCGCGAAGCCGGGGAACAGGAAGTTCACCGCATCGGTGCCGCCCAGTTCTACGTAGGTGGCATAAAAATGCACCAGCGCATCCGACTCACTCACCAGACTAACCGCGGTGTTGCTCGAACCCGTCATGGTGGCCACGACGGTGGCGGCGTCTGAGGAGAAACCCTGGCTGAAAAAGCTCAGCGACAGCCCCTGCGCCAGCGAAGCGGCGTTGTCGGTTACC
>CBDUQI010000200.1:0-10995 GCA_965369325.1 uncultured Gammaproteobacteria bacterium | reverse complement strand
ACGCAAATGGGCGCGGCTATCACGGCGCGCGAGGGTTGTCCGCCGCTGCATATCGCCCCGGCGCAGCGCCTGAGCGGAATTTGTTATACCTCGCCGATTGCTAGCGCGCAGGTCAAATCAGCCGTACTGCTGGCTGGCCTGAATGCAGCAGGCGCTTCCCAGGTGATTGAGCCCGCGATCTCGCGCGACCACAGCGAGCGGATGTTACACGCGTTTGGCGCGCAGATTCACACCGACGCCACGACGGTAACGCTCACCCCTGGGCAAGCCCTCGAAGGCCAGCAGGTACAGGTGCCGGGAGATTTCTCGTCGGCGGCATTTTTTATGGTGGCGGCCAGTATTTGTCCCGGCAGCGATCTCACGCTGCGGGGCGTAGGCATTAACCCTACCCGTACCGGGTTACTGCAGGCGTTGCGGCTGATGGGCGCCGATATTGAGCTGTACAATGAGCGCGATCAGAGTGCTGAGCCGGTGGCCGATATGCGTATTCGCAGCGCGGAGCTAAAAGGCATTACCTTGCCGGAACCGCTGGTGGCACTGGCGATTGATGAGTTGCCAGTTTTTTTCGTCGCAGCTGGAGCTGCGCGGGGTATCACCCGGGTGACCGGGGCGGCTGAACTGCGGGTGAAAGAATCGGATCGTCTCGCGGCCATGGCCAGTGGCCTGGGTACGCTTGGTATTGAGCATGAACTGTTCGACGACGGCATTTGCATCGAAGGCGGGCGCTTTGAGGGTGGCCAGGTGGAGAGTTTTGACGATCACCGCATTGCCATGGCCTTCGCCGTTGCGGGCCAGATCGCGGCCGGGCCGGTGACGGTAGCCAACGTGGCGAACGTAGCAACATCGTTTCCGGGGTTTGCCGAATTAGCGCGGGCAGCAGGCATGCAACTGGCGTCCCGCGCGTGAGATTTATTCCGGTACTGGCCATCGACGGGCCAAGCGGTGCAGGCAAGGGCACGGTTGCCCGTGCGATCGCGCGTCGGCTGAACTGGCATATTTTGGACAGCGGAGCGCTGTACCGGCTGGTAGGTCTGGCCGCCGAAATGCGTCAGATTATGTTGGATGACGAACCGACGCTAGGCGCACTGGCGGCGACCTTGGACGTGCGCTTTGAAGCGATGGCCGATGGTTCGCAAACCGTCTTTTTGGACGAAAATGACGTTACTTTAGCTATTCGTCACGAAAAAGCCGGCGATAACGCCTCAAAAGTCGCGGTTTTGCCCGCGGTTCGGAGCGCGCTGGTGGACTTGCAGCGGGGCTTTCGTTCGCCGCCAGGGCTGGTTGCCGACGGGCGTGATATGGGGACGGTTATTTTTCCTGATGCGGGCTTAAAAGTGTTTCTCACCGCAAGTGCTGAAGAGCGTGCGAAAAGGCGGCATAAGCAGTTGAAAGAACAGGGTATTGATGTTAGCCTTGCGGCCCTTTGCTTGGATATCGCCAAGCGTGATCGAAGAGACGCGGGGCGCAAGACTGCGCCGCTAAAGCCAGCACCCGATGCGCGAGTACTTGATACCACGTACTTATCGACCGCGCAGGTGATTGAGCGGCTGGAGCAATTGGTGCGCAGCGAATTTAATTTGGATTTTTGAGTCGGCACAGGACCGCCGGCTTTTTGTAAACAACCCGAAGGGGCAGGATGCCGCTCTCGGCAACTCAACAGGGCGCGGGCCAAACGGTCCGACGGTGGTTTAACTAAGTCATGACAGAAAGTTTCGCGGAATTATTTGAAGAAAGCCTGGCCAGTCAACGCATCAAGCCAGGTGCCATCCTCAGCGCAACCGTCGTGGACATCAACTCAGAGATGGTTGTTGTCAACGCAGGTCTTAAATCGGAGGCGGTCATCCCGGTGGCCCAGTTTCACGATGAGCGCGGTGATATTGAGGTCGTTGTCGGCGATATCGTCGAAGTGGCTTTGGATACCTTTGAGGACGGTTTCGGGGAAACCCGATTGTCACGCGAGAAAGCCAAGCGTGCACGTACCTGGACCCGATTGGAGACAGCCTTTGAAGATCAGGAGATCGTTCAGGGCATCATCAACGGCCGGGTGAAAGGCGGATTTACCGTCGAGATGGACAACGTGCGGGCGTTCTTGCCTGGCTCGCTGGTGGATGTGCGCCCGGTGCGTGATCCTGCGTATCTCGAAGGCAAGGTGCTGGACTTTAAGGTCATCAAGCTAGATGCTCGCCGCAACAACGTTGTGGTGTCGCGTCGTGCTGTGGTTGAGGCCGAGTACAGTGCTGAGCGCGAAGAACTACTGAAGACTTTGCAGGAAGGCGCAGTGCTAAGCGGGATCGTCAAGAACCTTACCGACTACGGTGCGTTCGTGGATCTGGGCGGCATCGATGGCCTGCTGCACATTACCGACATGGCCTGGAAGCGGGTCAAGCAACCTTCCGACGTCGTGCAGGTTGGCCAGGAGATCCAGGTCAAAGTGCTCAAGTTTGATCGTGAGCGCCAGCGTGTCTCACTGGGTATCAAGCAACTCGGTGCGGATCCCTGGGAGTCGATCGAGCGTCGTTACCCGCAGAACACCCGTTTGTTCGGCAAGATCACCAACATCGCCGATTACGGCTGCTTTGTTGAGATTGAGGAAGGCGTTGAGGGGTTGGTCCACGTATCTGAGATGGACTGGACCAACAAGAACGTCAACCCGGCCAAAGTGGTGCAGGTGGGCAAAGAAGTTGAAGGCAAGGTGCTGGACTTTAAGGTCATCAAGCTAGATGCCCGCCGCAACAACGTTGTGGTGTCGCGTCGTGCTGTGGTTGAGGCCGAGTACAGTGCTGAGCGCGAAGAACTACTGAAGACTTTGCAGGAAGGCGCAGTGCTAAGCGGGATCGTCAAGAACCTTACCGACTACGGTGCGTTCGTGGATCTGGGCGGCATCGATGGCCTGCTGCACATTACCGACATGGCCTGGAAGCGGGTCAAGCAACCTTCCGACGTCGTGCAGGTTGGCCAGGAGATCCAGGTCAAAGTGCTCAAGTTTGATCGTGAGCGCCAGCGTGTCTCACTGGGTATCAAGCAACTCGGTGCGGATCCCTGGGAGTCGATCGAGCGTCGTTACCCGCAGAACACCCGTTTGTTCGGCAAGATCACCAACATCGCCGATTACGGCTGCTTTGTTGAGATTGAGGAAGGCGTTGAGGGGTTGGTCCACGTATCTGAGATGGACTGGACCAACAAGAACGTCAACCCGGCCAAAGTGGTGCAGGTGGGCGAAGAAGTTGAAGTCATGGTGCTGGATATCGACGAGGAACGTCGTCGTATCTCACTGGGCATCAAGCAGTGCAAGTCCAATCCGTGGGCAGATTTCTCAACTAACTTTAATAAGAGCGATCGTGTTAGCGGGCAGATCAAGTCGATTACCGACTTTGGTATCTTCATTGGCTTGTCCGGCGGCATTGATGGGTTGGTTCACCTGTCAGACCTGTCCTGGGACATTCCGGGCGAAGAAGCTGTGCGGGATTACAAGAAGGGCGATGAGGTTGAGGCCGTTGTACTGGCTATCGACTCGGAGCGCGAGCGAATCTCGCTGGGCATTAAGCAGCTGGATAAAGATCCGTTCTCCAGCTACATCGCCGAGCATCCCCGTGGCAGTATTGTGACGGGCATTGTTGAGGAAGTTGATGCCAAAGGCGGTATTATTGACCTTGGACAAGGGATTAAGGGGCAACTTCGCGCCTCTGAACTCTCGCGTGACCGGGTTGAAGATGCGCGCACTGCACTTAAAGTTGGGCAGGAAATTTCGGCTAAGTTTACCGGCATTGAGCGCCGCAGCCGTATGATTTCTCTGTCGATCAAGGCCAAGGAGGCCCATGAGGAAAGCCAGGCAATGCAAAGCTACACCGCGGAAGGATCCGGTGGCGGCACCAGTCTGGGCGATCTGTTGAGGGACCAGATACCAAGTAACGATAATGGCGAATAAGGCCGAGTAGCTTAGAGGCTGCGCGCCGTGTGGAAGTAGGGATCGCGCCAGAAATGGCGCGATCACCACAGCGCGATCAGCCCGTCAAAGGCGGGAGACGGGGTCCCAGATGACCAAATCAGAACTCATCGAGACAATATCCAGGATGCAGAAGCACCTGCCGGCCAAGGATGTTGAACTGGCCGTAAAACACTTGCTGGAATTAATGAGCGAATCGTTAGCGAATGGCGAACGTATTGAGATCAGGGGTTTCGGCAGCTTTTCGCTGCACTTCAGGCCTCCGCGAATGGGGCGGAATCCGAAGACTGGTCAACCAGTGGCGTTGGCGGGAAAGTACGTGCCACATTTCAAACCAGGCAAAGATCTGCGAGAAAGAGTGAATGAAGGCAGGGGCAATCCCATCAAGCAGTAGCTGTGGTGGGAACAATCGTAAGGTATCGTTCCGGCGTATTGCTGTCGTAGATGTGCAAGTTAAGCTGCAAGAACAATACGAGCGGTAACCTTAGTACGTTGTTGCTGGAGCAAAAGGCACCGTGATACGCGCGCTGATCTTGGTACTGTTGGTCGCAATCGCTCTCGTGGTTGCGGCGACATTTGCTTGGCTGAACCCACAAACCATGTCGCTGGACTTGGCATTCGGTGAGGTAGAAATTACCAAGGCCGTCGCGATGAGTAGCGCTTTGGCCATCGGTTGGATACTGGGTTGGCTCAGCACTGCAGCGTATGTCCTGAAGCTGATCAACGACAAACGGCGCCTGGCCAAGCAGGTGCGGTTGTCCAAGGCCGAACTCGAGGGGTTGCGCAGCTTGCCGGCGGCCGACACCACGCAATTGTCTTCTCCCTGATTGACTCTAAGCACACCGCCATTCGGTCGGTGGCAAGCTAAAAATACACTGATTTCCGGGCTTTCTGCGGGGGTTTCTGCCCCAAGCACTGGCGGCTTCGTCCTATTGTTATGGCTCTTCGCCCGCCCGCGCGGGTGTATTGATGGATGAAGTTTCAGCACCATTGGAAGGAGCAGACTAATGCGCCATTTTGTTGCCCTTATAGCAGCGCTGCTTGGCAGCCTCATAGTAATGCCGGCGACCGCCGGCCCGGTTGATATCAACACGGCCGATGCGCCCACGCTCGCGCGTGAACTCACGGGTGTGGGCATGGTCACGGCGCGGGCGATCGTCGCCTATCGTCAGGCGCACGGGCCGTTTGCCTCTGGCGATGATCTGAGAAAGGTAAAGGGTATCGGGCCGAGCATTCTGGATCGCAACCGCGCCCATCTGCGCGTGACCGCTGATGAGCCTCAGGACAACACAGATAAGTCTCCGTAGTGTTCCCCAAACCGACGATGCGACTAAAACCGTTGTCCACTTGTCATTGCCGCTATGCAGCGGCCTGACCCTTGAAGGCCGGCACATAGGCTTAGCTGGTAGCCTGCTGGTCTTTTTGGCGCATGCTGAGCCTCCACTCGGCATGCGTCTTTTTTAGTCCGGTGCGCCGGTCATTACAAAACGAAGGCCGGTTGGATGAGCGCGGTGGCTGCTGCCACGGGGGGGTGATAAAGTAGCCCGCTTTCAGAACACCCGGAGTAGTTAGACCTTGTCTAAAGGAATTAATACAGCGGTGTTTCCCGTCGCTGGGCGAGGAACTCGGTTTTTACCCGCGACGAAGGCGAGCCCAAAAGAGATGCTGACTGTCGTCGACAAGCCGCTGATTCAGTATGCAGTGGAAGAGGCGCTGGAAGCCGGTGTACGTAAACTAGTATTTGTTACCGGCAGCTCCAAGCGGGCTATCGAAGACCATTTTGACTCCAACCCCGATCTTGAGCGCTCACTGGAGGCTGCGGGCAAGCACGCCCTGCTGGATACAGTGCGCAACATCGTCCCAAGTGATGCCAGCTGCATTTATATCCGCCAGAGCCAGCCCTTGGGGCTTGGCCATGCCGTCCTGTGTGCCCGCCCGGCCGTAGGCGATGAACCGTTCGCGGTGCATCTGGCCGATGACTTGATCAAAAGCGATGTAGCGTGCCTGCGTCAGATGATTGATGTGCACAATGACACGTCGGCCAGTGTTCTGGGTGTACAGCCTGTGCCAAGGGATGAGACCGAGAAGTACGGGGTGGTGGAGGTCGAGCAGACCGGCGAACGGCTGTCTGGCGTCAAACGGATTGTCGAGAAGCCGAAGCCAGAGGCGGCCCCGTCAAATCTGGCGGTGGTGGGGCGTTATATCCTCAGTAGTCGTATTTTCAGCCTGCTGGAGCAGACGCAGCGAGGGGCTGGTGGCGAAATTCAACTGACCGACGCAATTGCCGAACTACTTGGCCATGAATCGGTCTATGCCTATGAATTTGAAGGGGTTCGCTACGACTGTGGAAGCAAATTGGGCTATTTGAAAGCGACGGTTGAGCTCGGCTTGGCACATCCGGACCTGGGTGCAGGGTTCTCGCGGTATCTGAGCGCTCGAATGAGCTAGGCGAAGCGTGCGAATCGTGTGAACAACTGTTCCAACGGGTTACAATTTTGGTCCCGAGTACGGATACTTACCCCATACACAAATTGTGCGTTGGTTCACACCGGACGTGGTGGACATAACTCTATAATTTGCATAACATGTAGGGGAGAAAGGAAGCTCTTACTTCATTACGGCAGATGAGAATAAATTTAATGAATATACGAAAGAGTTTGGCTGCGGTGATTTTGCTTGTTGGTGCGACAGTTTTTGCAAGTGCAGCAAGTGCGACCGTCATCCTCAGCAACCCGGGTCGGCTGGACAAAATGAATTCGGTGCCGGCTCAGAGTACCTCGACGACAGAAGACCTGTCGGGTACGTCTTCAGGTGACCTTGAGCTCGAGACCCTGGGCGAAATTGAAGATATCGCGCCGTTGACCGAAGGCAGTGACTCCCGCACACAGATCGCTGAGCCAAGCGTTGTCGTTCTGTTTGGGCTGGGTTTGATCGCCTTGTCTATCGGCAGACGCGGTCCGCGCGAGGCATAAATGACAGCTTGAGCCTTTGGCTCGCTTTAAAAAAAGCCCGCCTGATGGCGGGTTTTTTTGTGGCCGTACGATAGCATTTAGAGATTATTCCTTTAATAACAGGAGTGGTTTATGAAGTTGTCACCGCATGCCCTCAGTCTTCGACAGCTTCAATACGTTGTCGCGGTGGATGAGATGCGCAATTTCCGCCGTGCTGGCGAACTGTGCCTCGTCTCGCAACCGTCGCTGAGCGCGCAGCTGGCGCAGTTGGAGGAGATGATTGGCGTGCGTATCTTCGAGCGCAGCCGTCGCAAGGTGTTGCCCACCGTCGCGGGTGAAGAACTCATCCGACGTGCGCGCGAGATACTGATTAACGCGGACGATTTTGTCGAGGCGGCCAAGCGCTTTGGCGATCCTTTGACCGGCACATTGCGAATTGGGGTCATTCCGACCATTTCACCGTACTTCCTGCCCGAGGTCGTGCCCGCGATTCACCAGGCGTACCAGCAATTGACCGTGAGGTGGGTGGAGGATAAAACTCCCAATCTCGTGCGCGAGTTGAATACGGGCGATCTAGATGCGGCCTTGCTGGCGCTGGAAGCAGATCTTGGTCCCGTGGAGCACGCCGTCATCGGTCGCGATCCGTTTGTGGTGGCTACGGCCGGGATGCGTGAACTGGCGGCCCCGGGCGAGGAGGTCGCGATGGATACTCTCGGTGGAGAACAGTTGCTGCTGCTGGATGATGGCCACTGCTTTCGCGACCAGGCGCTGCAGGTCTGCTCGGAGGCCGGAGTGGACGAATTGGGCTTTCGCGCCACCAGCATGTCGACGCTGGTGCAGATGGTCTCCAGCGGCGGTGGGGTGACCCTGTTGCCGCGCCTGGCGGTGCCAACCGAGGCAGGGCGCGGACAGCTGCGCCTGTACTGCGTGCGCGATCCCGCTCCGTATCGAACGCTGGTGCTGGTATGGCGCCCGGGCTCGCCGTTAGGGGATGCCTTGCGTGAGCTGGCGCTGACAATGGCGGACGCCTTTAATGCGGCAGCCGCGACCCAAGACGGGTTGTTGCAGCCCTAACCGGTTGCGCACCGAATGCCTGTTAGAGTGTTGCTGCTGTCCGCGTACGATGCGGTCAGCCACGCCAGTTGGCGCAGCGGCCTGGTAGCGCAGCTAACCGAGTTTGATTGGACTGTGCTCAGTCTACCGCCCCGGCATTTTTCCTGGCGCGCACGCGGTAACGCGCTTAGCTGGGCAATGGGAGAGGAGGCGCTGCAGCACCCCGGCGCGTTCGATCTTGTGGTGGCGACCGGGATGACGGATTTTTCGGCGTTGCGCGGTATGGCCCCCGCAGTTGCGGGCGTGCCCTCGCTGCTGTACATGCATGAGAACCAGTTTGCTTATCCTCTTAGCGAGCACAACAAAACCAGTCAGGTGTTTATCCAGAGCATCGGGTTATACGCGGCATGTGCGGCCGAGCACATCGCATTCAACAGCGCATACAATCGCGACAGTTTTTTCTCCGGTGCCGCCACCTTTCTTAAGGCGATGCCGGATGCCGTGCCGGTGAACATCCTGGCGACGTTGCGGAATAGGAGCTCTGTGTTGCCAGTGCCGTTGCCAGCGGATTGCCTGTCGAGAGACGGATTGGCCGACCCGCCACCTCGCCGCCGCAAGCCCCCGCACATCATCTGGAACCACCGCTGGGAATACGACAAGGCCCCGGAACGTTTCTTCGCCGCGCTGCAAATATTGAAGCAGCGCAATACGGACTTTCGTCTAAGTGTACTGGGGCAGCAGTTTGCCAACGCGCCCGCGTGTTTCGCACTGGCGCGCAAACAGTTCGCGGCCGAGTTGGTGCATATGGGGTATTTGCCAAGAAACGAGTATTTGCGCGCGCTCGATACTGGCGATGTTGTCGTCTCAACTGCGCTGCATGACTTTCAGGGGCTCGCCATGCTGGAGGCGATGGCGCGCGGGTGTGTGCCGGTGGCCCCGGCTCGCGTGGCTTATGCGGAGTACATACCTGAGATGTGTCTTTACCCCAGCACGCCAACCGATGCAGCCGTAGAGGCACAGGCGTGCGCGGGCCTGCTTGATCGGGCGATTAAGCGTATCGAGGATTACCGCTCGCTGATACCCGATATGCGTTCGCTGGGGTGGGGGGCGTTGGGCGCAGCGTACCGCGAGCGTTTGCAGGCGTTGCTTGCTCGGGCGCAAAATTAGGTCGGCGCGGGCCACCGCCGCAGCGCCAGCTGTGCTCTTATCGCGTGCAAGCCCGCCAGGTTCTGCGCTGGACGAGTTCTTAGGAAATTGATTTATGCTCTCGAGAACTGCCATCGTCAGCGGTTCTAAGTCTACGCAAATTTTGCTTTGCCCGTGCGGCAGGCGCTTTGAGCTCGATCCCCGCTGTTGCTTGCTTCAGTTCCTCCACCGCGTCTAGCAGATAATCGCCGATTTTTTCCACATCCGGTACAGCGTTTCGACAGGCCATTAGCCCAAAGTCAATGGAATCGCAGTAGCTGACCACCGTGATATTAAGTGCCTGCCCATCGGTTAACACGGACAAGGGGTAGCTGGCCAACAGACGGGCACCACCAAAGTACAGAGTGCGCCGCGGGCCAGGCACGTTGGAAATAAGTACATTCGCGGGCGGAGGCACGTACTCGGTGAGTTGCAGGCGGCTCAGTACCGCCACCAGGCCCTGTGCCATCATCGCGAAATTGGTGGCCGCCGCGGCGGAGACTTCGGCCACTTCCTGCTTGGCCTGCGTGGTGGATGCGTGAATCTGCTGCAACCGCGCCAGCGGGTCGTCCAGATGGGTCGCCAGGCGTGCACCCACATATGTGATTTGATTTCCCAGCCGGTTAATCTGACGTACTGAGACGGGTACGGTCGCGATCAGTGTCTCTTTTGGCAAGGCATTCTTCTCAAGCAGGTAACGCCGTAAGGCGCTAGCGCAAAGGCCTAGCACGGTATCGTTCATCGTGGCGCCGGCTACACGCCCCGCACTACGGACTTCTTTCAAGCTGACAGTGCGTACACACAGCCGCCGCGCGCCGCTGATGGGAACGTTGAACAAGGACTTCGGTGCGGTAAACGGCACGGGCGAGTCGTCGGGGCGCAGCCCCAGCGACTTCATTCCGTGGCCCATTAACATCTTGCCGATCTCAAGTCCGGTCTCGCCGTGGCGGCGAGCGTCGCTCAGCAATTCACCCAGGCTGGCGTAGAGCCCCGCAGGCGGTGTGTCTTGCGCCTGTGCTCGCGATGGGCACCACGGTGCGTTGGCGGGCGTCTCAGGGTTGCGACTGAAGCAGGCTTCCAACATGGCGATGCCCCCCATGCCGTCTACCGCGCTATGGTGCAATTTGGTGTAAATGGCAAAGTTGCCATCTGCCAGGCCTTCGATGACGTGGAATTCCCAAAGCGGTCGCTGACGGTCCATCACTCGGCTGTGCAGTCGTGCAACCAGCGATAGCAGGTCTTTCTCAGTGCCAGGGCGGGGTAATGCCGAGTGGCGCACGTGGTAGCCCAGGTCGAAGTCCTTGTCGATGACCCATTCGGGGAACCACGGCAACCGGCTCTGGTTAAGCTTGAGATTAAACGGTGGTTGCGGCTGTGTATCGGCCAACTGATCGAGCAGGTCGCGCACGAAGTTGCCCTGGTAGCCGGGCGGAGGCGCCAGAATCTGCAGGCCAGCGACGTTAACCGGTGTTTTTTGTGTCTCGAGCCCCAGAAAGGCAATGTCCAGGGCGCTCAAGCGGGTCCCCATCTTCGCGTGCCTCCACGGGCCGTGTTGTCATGCGGATGACGTTAGCATTGCGCGGGTGGTAGCGCCAACGTGCGCTCGCTTGGTCGTTGATGCCAACGTGCGTTTGCTCAGTCGTTGATGCCGCGGATGATATAGCCGCCGGAACGCTCGTCCAGTTCCAATTGTAACTGACCTTTGTCGCGGGCCTCCTCCAGTAACTTACTGAACGAATCGAAGCCGTAGTAGCTCTCACTGAAGCCCGGCCGACGGCGTTTGAGCGCCTGCTTGATCATTGAGCCCCAGAGTTTGTCTTGATCGCCGCGCTCGTGGTTTAGCGCTTCGGCAGTCTCCAGGAC
>CBDUQI010000199.1:0-11014 GCA_965369325.1 uncultured Gammaproteobacteria bacterium | reverse complement strand
GGTCTCGCCCCCGCCCACCGGTTGACCATTTCCGCAGCGGATTTCGACGGCGATGCGGATATCGATATAGTTGCTGGAGACTTCGATAGCACCAATATCCACCTGTACGAAAATAATCTGTACGATCCGATCAACGAGAATGTCGACCTGGTCATTACTTTAGATAAAACGGGCAGCATGAACGGTAGTCGCATCGATCTGGCGCGCAGTGCTGCAAAGGCTGTCTTCGGTGCTCTTCGCGGTACAGATCGCATCGCGCTTGCCCAGTTCGATCTTGAAGGCGATGAAGACTATGAAGGTGACTCACGGGTTCTGCTGCCACTGGACGATCATATCGAATTTGTATTCGAAACTATCGTAGACGGTATCGTTGCCGACGGAGCAGCGACATCCGCCGGTGAAGCGCTGCGAGTTTCACTTCTGGCGATTGACGACCCCAGCCTTATCATCCCCCGGAAGCCTCGCGCCATGCTTATCGTCACAGATGGTCAACATAACCGCGCGCCCTTGCCACAAGATGTCATTAACGATGAGCGCGGCGGTGTGTGGCCCGCCGACATCAGCTACAACGTGGTCAGTATTGCTGATCAAATCACACCTGAATTCAGCGATATCGTGACCCATGGCAGCAACTTCTACTTCTCCGCTGGCGGATTGGATCTGGTGGAGCATGCCACTGACGCTGAAGCCGATGCAATCGGCAAGTTTGTCCTCGGCGCTCAGACCACAGCGACTCCGGCCACACCGATCGCTGCCGCTGATGTCGCGCTGGAAACGATACAGCGCACATCCGATCAAGCGCTGTTGCAATCTGGGAAACGAGGACTGTTGTGCGCTCGCACTGGGGCAGTGAGTCCAATCGGCTCCCCACGTAAGACTCCTCGCCGCAATGGCAGCGACCCGGCGCCCTGGACCATGCAGTTTGCCGCGCCGCGTGACGTTGTGGCCGTGATAGCAAGCGCGCCGCGCCCCGTTGAGGCAACATTGTCGGTCTACAATAACCGTATGCACTTAATCGGCGAAACGACAATAAATGTTGATCACAAGCCGACGTTCATCGGTCTGCGCAGCCCCGTTCCAAATATTGTCACGGCCAAACTGCGCTACGCTAACGATGGTGCTGAGTACGTGCACGAAGTGTTGCATGCACCGATCAACAACGATGAAAGCATTGCCGCTGCAGGGGATATCATCGAGGGACATACATTTGTCATCGGTCCTAACGAGCGACAGTTACGAGCCGTACTAAGCTGGGATGATCCTGATGACTCCGCGTCACTAACGCTCATCACTCCCAACGGCCAGGTAGTTGACCCGTCCAGTGATCCACGCGCTGACCGGAACACCGGTTCGGTTTTCGATATCGTACGGGTACGGCGACCACAGACGGGCGTGTGGACGGCGCTGGAATCACGCTCACCCAGCGCCCGGACTTTCGTATCGGTGGTAACCACCAGCGGACCGGTCAACAGCAGCGGCAACGAGCCGGTTAGCACCTTCGGATTTGACGTGAATCCGGCGGTGGTTCAAAACTTCGTTGAGCAGCCGTTGGTACTCGCGGTCGAACTTCCGGAGGGAGCTAACACAGTGACCGCGATTGCCGAAGATCCGGACGGTGATATCTTCGAAATCGCGGGCGAAGACCTTGGCAACGGCAACTTCCAGTTGGTGCTGCAGAATCCGCAATCGGAGGGGAGTTACGATTTTCGTATCTCGGCGCAGATTGAGGACTCGCGCGGTGGCGCCACGCAAACGCTTACCCGGCGAATCGCCGTGCCACTCACTATCCCGCAACCGGGTGAGGTTTGCGACCAGAACTCCAGTTTGGAGGCCGCACAGCAATCGGTCACCGCGGACGGTGAAACCGAGGTGCTAATTACTGCGACGTTCGTAGACTGCGCAGGTAGCCCGGTTGTCGCACAACCCGATCAAGTTCAGTTCGCCAGCACGCTCGGCGCTTTCGTGGGCGATGTTGAACAACTCGCACAAGGTGTTTTCGCGCGTCGTCTGCGCGCGCCAACCACACCTGGCTCGGCAACCGTAGATACCAGTATCGACGGGCGTCGTATCCAGCCAATCGCATCTATCGAGTACACCGTTGGCAACGTCGACCCGGCCGCGACCAAGTTGATTCTGACGAACTCAGAGGGTTTCGTAAATCTGGGAAGCGGGACGACGGCCAATATACAAATCGTCCCAGTTGATGTGTTTGGTAATCGTCTTGGGTCCGACACCATCGTCAGCATCGCTATCAATCCGCAGTCCGATGTCGTCGGAACTCTAGTTGGGCCCACTGTCGATGTTGATGGCGCATTCTCGTTTGCCGCCGAGCTGATAGGGCCGTTCCCGGCCGCTGGCACCCTGGTGCTTAACGGCACAGTAGACGGCGTGCCTCTAGCCGAATCGCTGTCGGTTAGTGTGTTGGATGCCAACGACGTCGACGGAGACGGCATTACAGCCGCCGAAGACAATTGCCTGATCGTCTCTAATCCCGATCAACTCGATGGAGATAACGACGGGTTCGGCAATGTTTGCGACGGCGATCTCAACAATGACTGCCAGACTGACTTCGACGATCTGGCTGCGATGAAAGACGTGTTCTTTGGCAACGACCCGGCCGCCGATATCACCGGCAATGGTACGGTCGACTTTGAAGACCTCGCCGCCATCAAAGCGCTGTTCTTTTCGCCACCAGGACCGAGCGCACTCGGATTTCTGTGTGTCGGAAATTAGGTGAGCGTTTAAGTTGCCTCTGATTATGGGCCGGCACGAATGCCGGCCCATATTTTCTTGTTTTCGGATCTTCTGCCTGGCAGAGAACGGTCGGCTCAGAGGTTTCGAATCGCCTAGCGTACTTGAGTCGAACGGAGTCGACCGGCGACGAAATGCAAACCCCAGTTGCCGCAAGTGCGTCCTAGTAGGCGCGGGGTCAGGTGGGCTGTGGTAGGCCGATGTCAATTAACCCCTGATAGTCCATGGCGTAACCGGCCGCGAGAAAGTGCGCAAGCAAGGGCGACTGTGAGGCCGGTAAGCCATCAATCGTCTCAATCAGCAACATGCCACGACGATTCCCGCGGGGCAAATCGCGCAGTCGATCCAATGCGGCGGCCAGTGCGCCTTCGTGTTCTCTCACAGTGGCCGGGAAGCTGGTGAGACGTCGCCCGTGGCGGGCGATATAGAAGATTGGATGCCCGCGCGCCATCAGCACCCACGCACCACCAATGCGTCGTGGTTTCTGTTTGGCGTTGTCGGCAGTATCAGGCCACGCCAGCAGGGCCCCGTAGGGGTTGGCGGGATCCGTGGCGGATACAAAACAAACATCGTCGCGTTGAATGGCGGCGTCCCGCTGGCGTGAATCTGGGCGCAGCGCTCGCAGTTGATCTACCGCGCCGGCATGGGCAAACTGGGCGCCGGACAGGCCTTCGACAAAGTAGCCACGGCGCACCTGCCCTTGCTCCTCCATCGCCCGAAGCACTTTATACAGTGGCCCAAAACCGCCACTCAAGCCTTCTGCGCTGGCGCACTCTCGACTAACAACACCGTAACGATCAAGCAATATGCGGGCGCGAGCCAACGCCTGCACGGTGACATCGCAAGGCTCGGGCACCATGCTGCTGAGTAAAGACCAGCGTCCCCCGGCGAGCACACGCCCTGGGCGTGTGCGGGCGCGCTTGCCGGAACGCCGGGTCGCACCCAGTTCACGTAGGGGTGCGAACGTGTCATTGGTAATCTGCCCAGCCCAGACCAGGTCCCACAACGCGGTATGCAAAGCATCTTCATCGGGCGGGGAGGGTGCGTTGCTGACGGCGCTCTGGATCTCTACTAAAAACGACGCGCCGTGATTGCGCAGACAATCGACAATGGCCTGGTGCACCGGGCTTGGTGCCGTGTAGCCCCGATCAAGGTTGAGCAGTACACGCACGTGATCACGCAGATATATCGCGACGCGCCCGTCGCGCGTGCCGCTGGCTCCCCGTCCCACCCAGACAACGCTGCCGGAGGCTGCCAGCATGTCCAGCATCTCGGTGTTAAACCCGTTGATCCGCTGCGGTAGTACCACGCTATGCCACGAGCTCCAGGGTAAGGCTAGGTCTTGAAGCTGGCCGAGAACCCGAGTCAGCGCTTCGGTGCCGGTACAGGGCTTTGCCAGTCCGTGCCAGTGAGGGAGGAACTGGGCTAGCGCCGGGGCATCAACAGGTGCGACTTCATTACGGAGTTGCGCAAGCGTCGCCCGCTTAAGTCGTCGCAGCACTTGCACATCGCACCAGTCAACAGCAGCGCCGTTGGGGCGGATCTCGCCGCGGACCAAGGTACCGTCGCTCTCCAGTAGTCGCAGTGCAGGCTCAAGATGTGCTTCGCTCATCGCATACCGCAGGGCCAGGTCGCGGGTCAGGAACGGGCCGTGATGGCGGGCATAGCGCCGCAGCAGTCGCAATAGCGGATTGTCGACCTGCTGCACAAACGTATCGGGCAGGTACGCCGGCGCTGCGGTGCCAGTGGCGTCGCGGTAAAGACCCGCATCTTCTGCGGCGATCCAGCGAGGCTCGCCAGTGATGTCCACAGGCAACGCACGGTGTTGCTGCTCAAGTTGCAACAAAAAGCGCCCAGCAGTACCGCCCTCGATGCGAGCTTGTACCTCGGCATCACTCAGATCACCCAGGCGACGCAACATATCGTGCACCTCATCGGCGTCACGCGCGCGATAGCCTTCGGCCAGGTATTGCAATTGGGCTTCCAGACTGGCGAGCACTTGCAGGTCGATCAGGTCGCGCAGCGCCGTCTGCCCCAGCAGCTCGGACAACAGTGTACGGTCCAAGGTCAGCGCTTGTGCCTTACGTTCGGCCAGCGGCGCGTCCTGCTCGTACAGATAATTGGCTACATACGCAAAGACTAGTGAGCGAGCGAACGGGGAGGCGGCCTTGGTGTGTACTTCGTTCACGGCAACCCGTCGGCCGCGCACATCACTCAGCAGCTGTTTAAGACCTGGCAGATCAAATACGTCGGCCAGTGCCTGGCGGTAGGTTTCAATGACGATGGGGAAACTGGGATACTGGTGCACTGTCGCCAGTAGGTTCTGTGCCTTCAGCCGCTGTGCCCACAACGGCGATCGTTTGCCGGGTGCCTGTCGACGTAACAGCAAAGACCTGACGGCGTTCTCGCGGAACAGCCCAGCGAATAGTGCGGTGCTGGCCAATTGCTCAGTGACCAGATCTTCAATCTCCTCCGGCTCCGGAAAGAACACACCGAGCGACGGCAGTTCGTCGGTATCGACAAATCGCAGCACGATGCCATCATCGGTGTACATCACCTGAGTCTCGAACCCGCCTAGCTCACTCAATCGCCGTTGCAAGGCCATCGCCCAGGGGGCATGAATGCGGGCACCCAGCGGCGTGAGTATGCAGATACGCCAGTCGCCCAGTTCATCGCGAAAGCGCTCAAGGGTAATGGCGGTGTCTGTGGGCAGGGTCCCGGTTTGTTGCTTTTGCTGTGCGATGTAGGCGGCGAGATTTTGTGCGGCAAACGCATCCAACGGTGTGTGCTCGCTCAGCCAATTGACCATCCTGCCTTCGCCCATACGCCCCACCTTGCGCACGAAGGCTCCTACCGCACGGCCCAACTCCAGCGGCCGCCCAGGTCCGTCGCCGCGCCAAAAGGGCAAACGCCCAGGTTCGCCTGGTGCGGGTGCCACGATCACCCGGTCCCGTGTAATGCTTTCCACCCGCCAGGTGCTGGCCCCCAGCATAATGTTGTCCCCTGGGCGGGTTTCGAACACCATCTCCTCGTCCAGTTCACCCACCCGCGGGCCGTCCTCGCCTAGATGGACTCGGTAACTACCCCGGTCCGGGATGGTGCCCGCGTTCATCCGCATCACGATGGCCGCACCACGCCGTGGTGCGATAGTGTCCTCACTACGGTCCCAGGAAAGTAACGGCTTGAGGTCAGCAAAGTCGGAGGAGGGGTAACGTCCGGTAAGCATGTCCAACACCGCATGCAATGCGTCGAGCGATAACTCGCTGTAAGGGGCCGAGCGGCGTACCAGCGCGTACATATCCTCAACGCCTTGCGCCGACTCACTGCACATGGCAACCAACTGCTGCGCCAGTACGTCCAGTGGGTTCATCGGTATTTGGAGTGCCTCAATCTCGCCCTTGAGCATGCGTTGGGAAATTACCGCGCACTCCAACAGGTCGCCACGAAATTTCGGGAATACATAACCGGTGCTCACGTCGCCGACATTGTGGCCGGCCCGGCCAATGCGTTGCAGGCCGCGGGCCACCGATCCGGGGGACTCCACCAGCAGTACCAGATCGAGTGCGCCCATATCAATGCCAAGCTCCAGCGAACTGGTGGCGACAATCGCGCGAATCTCGCCTGCCTTAAGCCCCTGCTCGATCTGGTTGCGTTTGTCGTGCGAGATGCTGCCATGATGGGCTAGTACCAGTTCTTCTTCGGCCAACTCGTTGAGTTTTTGCGCCAAGCGCTCGCACAGCCCTCGACTATTCACAAAGACGATGCTGGCGCGATGCGCACGGATAGCACTTAACAACTGCGGATAAATCGTTGGCCAGATACCTCGCTCTACATTCGGCACTGCCCGCTCTGCCGCCACCTCGGGTGGGGTAATCACATCACCATCCGTTACCACCACCGGCGTAGGATTTTGCATGTCCGGCACGGTCACACTGACGCGCAGATCCAGGGCCGGTGCGGCGGAGGCATCGATAATGTTGACCGGTCTCTCGCCGCCCAGAAACCGCGCGACGTGCTGCAGCGGCCGCGCGGTGGCGGACAGGCCAATCCGCTGCGGATCCCTGGCGTTAAGTCTCGTGAGCCGTTCCAGCGACAACGCTAGGTGTGCGCCGCGCTTGGTGGGTGCCAGCGCGTGGATCTCATCCACAATCACTACCTCTACCTGGCTCAATGTTCGCGCCATCTTGGAGCCAAGCATGAGGTACAGGGATTCTGGTGTTGTCACCAAGATATCGGCGGGATCGCGCGCCTGGCGTTGACGCTCTTTCTGCGGTGTGTCGCCGGTGCGAACCGCGATGCTCACGGCGCGCCGCGCCAGCGCTGAATCCACTGCCGTTTTTTCGATGCCTGCCAACGGTGCGCGAAGGTTGCGCTCGATGTCGTAGACCAGCGCTTTCAGTGGCGATACGTAGATGACCCGCACGCCCTCAACCCTGGCATATTCGGGGTTGCTCAGCCTGTCAATGCTGGCGAGGAATGCAGCCAGCGTTTTGCCGCTGCCAGTGGGAGCCACCAGCAGCGTATGTTTGCCGCGACGGATGCTGGTCCAGCCCCTTGATTGTACCGCTGTCGGTGCGGCGAAATTCGCTTCAAACCACTGGCGCGTGGCGGGATGAAAGCCGTCTAATCCGGTCATAAGGATGCACTGAAGTGCGTGTTAGGTAAGGCCTGTTCGGCAGCAAGAGTCAGCACTTGATGCAAGCCTTTGGACGATGAGTGGATGGCATGGGGGCAGTGTACTACCGTAGCGCCTTCCCCGGCCACGCGCTGGCGCGTGAGGGATAAACCAGATCACCCACCGAGTTCCGTCGGCCAGCTCGTCGGGAAGCAAAGGGTGCGCGATACCGATCAGCAAGACTCGCTCCCCGAAGTTCTTTACAACCGCCACTTAGATAGGGTAGCCTAAGTAATGTCTATCTATCACTAGGTAGATAACTATTAACTTACTGAATCGGCATTACGCCGTGCCCCGGTGGGGCCAGACAAAGGTGAACCAGATGAAGGTGTATGACTACGAAGGTTTTCCCAACCCAGCACGCGTGCGCATTGCGCTGGCGGAGAAGGGCATCAGCGAGCAGGTGGAGTTCATCCGCATCGATGTGCCTAACGGAGAGCACCGCCAGCCCGAGTTTTTGGCGAAGAACCCCAGTGGGGCTGTGCCGGTGCTGGAGCTTGATGACGGCACCACCATCTCAGAGTGTACCGCGATTACCGAGTACATCGATCATGCCTACGACGGCATTTGCCTAACCGGCGACACGCCACGACAGCGCGCGATGGTGCATATGATGCAGCGCCGAGCCGAACAAGACTTACTGGATGCCGTGGGTGGGTACTTTCATCACGCCACCGACGGTTTGGGAGCGCAGATCGAGCTGTATCAGAATAAACCGTGGGGCGAGAAGCAACGGGAACGCGCGGTGGCGGGCATGGCGTACTTCGATCAGGTGCTTGGACAAAGCGAGTATGTCGCCGGGGATGCGTTCTCCATGGCGGACATTACCGTATTCGCGGGGCTGGCATTTGCCGATTTTGCCAGCATCCCTATTCCCGAGGGTTGCGCTAATCTGATGGCATGGCGCACCCGGGTCGGAGCGCGCGCTAGCATCGCGGCGTAGCAACCACCAAGCGCGGGCGTGAGAGGACATCGAGACGGGTAAAAGCATGCGGATAAATGCGGATTTTTCTCAACGAGTACTGGTACACAGCACAAGCCTGCCCTGGCAGGATTCGCCCATGCAAGGCGTGCAGCGACGGATGCTGGACAGAGTAGGCGATGAGGTCGCCCGCGCTACTAGTATCGTGCGCTATGCGCCGGGGAGTCATTTCTCTCCCCATGTGCACTCGGGCGGCGAGGAGTTTATGGTGCTCGAAGGGGTGTTCCAGGATGAGCACGGTGACTATCCTGCGGGGTCGTACATCCGTAACCCGCCCCAATCCCGTCATACCCCAGGCTCTGAGGACGGTTGTGTCATCTTCGTCAAACTCTGGCAGTTCGATCCCGACGACCGGACGGCGGTGGTAGCTCGCCCCCAACGCCTGAAGTATTCGGGCACGCCTGGCAACGATGGTGTTGAGGAGGCAGCACTTTTCCAGGACGAGAGAGAGCGGGTTACCCTTGCGCACTGGCGCGCTGGCGCAAGCGTGGAGATAGACTCTACAGGCGGTGCGGAGATACTTGTGCTGGCGGGCACAATAGAGCAGGGCGGCGACACGCTCACACGCCAGTCTTGGTTGCGTATCCCGACGGGCACCTGCCTCACCGCGAAATCAGGACCAGACGGGGCGCACGTGTGGATAAAAACTGGCCACATACGTTTTGCTGAAACGGGCCCGTAAACACTTCCCGCCGCCCACCGCAGATGTCGCTGGGAAACAAAGCGGGTGCTTTGTCCAATGTGGGGGACGGTTTGCTCTACTCTTAGGTAAGAATGCTCTGGATCAATTCCCGTTGGGCGCGCAGGCGTAACTTGGTGCCGTCAACGCGATCGATCAGCAATGCGCCTTCCAGGCCCGACATGATTGCCCTTGCCAGCAGCCGCGGCTTCAGGCTGCTGGCGAGTTCCTTAGGGTGTGCCTCCAGGGTTGCCTGCAACCAATGTTCTGCCGATTGAAAGTACTGACTTAACAGGCGGCGGTTGTCGTCGTTTAGCGTGGCAACTTCCGCTGCCATCATGCCGCACAAGCAGAACTGATTGGCTTTGTTCACTCGCTCGAATATTGCGATGAAGGCTGTGAGTTTGTTACGCAATCCCGGTTTGTTCACCGCGATATCTTCCAGTTGCCCGGCAAATTCCTCGGTGTATTTACGAATCAGGGTGGCGGCCAGATCCGCTTTTTCGGGGAAGTAGTAATGAACACTGGACGACTTTACGCCAACGCGTTCGGCCAACGTGCGAAAACTCAAATGATGCAGGCCGGCACGTTGCACAATATCCGTGGCAGCGTTCTCAAGTTCCGTGCGCTTATCTGACATAACTTGCCGCTCAGTGCAAATGTGTGCGCCAAACATATCACGAAGGGCTACCTACCGACAGATAGATCAGTGGTGCGGTAGGGTTCTGTCATTAATGCGCAACACCTAATACGATCAAGTGTTTATCTACAAGCTCGGGAGTGCGCAGGCATTTCGACAGTCGGGCTTGATGCCCAAAATTCGCGCCAGGCAGGCGGGAAGGGTAGTATCGGGTGAAAGTTATTCGAATCGCGAAGTGCTCTGGAGAAGCGATCATGTTGTCTGATGTTCCTTCGAAGCCCCGAGGTAGGCCGAAAGCGTTTGACCCGCAGTCCGCCGTGCGTACAGCACTAAAAGTGTTCTGGCGCAATGGCTATTCCGCCGTGAGCGTGCGGGAACTGCAAGATGCGCTTAACCTGAGCGTCTCCAGCGTGTACAACGCGCTAGGCCCGAAGGAGAGCATTCTTGAGTCGGCGCTGAACGAGTATTTTGTCCAAGCTGACGAGGCGTTTCTGAAGGCGTTGCGAGATTCCCCCGATGGCTTGGCGGCCATCGAAGAGTTCTTTGAGTCTGTCGTGGATTGGGTTTCGGGTCCCCGGTGCAAAGGCTGTCTGGTGATTAACCTTGTCGGCGATCAGGCCTATGAGAAGCCGCTGATACGCGGAGCCGTACAGTCGTATCTGTCACGCGTTCGCGAGCACCTTCGGATGGCGCTGGAGCGTGCTGCCGCGGCCGATGAGATTGATGCAGGTCAAGTCGATGCGCGGGCCGAGTTGTTGTTGGCCACCTTAATGGGCTTATGTGTTTCGGCGAAAAGCGGCACTGAGCAACAGATGTTGCAAAGCCTGGCGAGCACGGCAATGAACGAATGCCATCGCTGGGGCGCCAGCGCCTAACTTACAAGCCTTCATCACGAGAGAGTACTCAACGTATTTTATAGGCAATATCTATCACTTAACATAATATATATTATGCGCATAAGAGGCGTAGGGACACCCCCGATTCTGGCAGCGAAAACAACGCACATCCCACACGAATTGCTTATCATTGGCACCTAGCCTAGCTACCCGTCTTCTATATTCTATCTTCGCAGGTAAATCAGGCCAGGATTTGGACGTCCGACGTAACACAGAAAACGCGCATTTTTTTGGCGCATCAATGTCATTGCGCTATGTGCCTCGATAAAACCCGCGTATCGACTTGCCGCGGTTCTACCATCACCATCGGGTCCTCGGTTGTAATCGAAGGCGAATAACGAGTTTCCTGCTGGAGTTTTAATTAACCAACGCCCGTCTCTTTCATCGTAGA
>CBDUQI010000198.1:0-11091 GCA_965369325.1 uncultured Gammaproteobacteria bacterium | reverse complement strand
CGCGCCTGAGCTCAGGCGCGACGCTGGTGTCAATACGGGTAGCAAGAGATGGATGACAACAGAAAGAAGGCGCTCGCCGCAGCGCTGACTCAGATCGAGAAACAGTTCGGTAAAGGCTCTGTGATGCGCCTTGGTGACGGCACCGTCACCGATGTGGAGTCCATTTCCACCGGTTCACTGGGGCTGGATGTCGCGCTTGGTATTGGCGGTCTGCCCAAGGGGCGCGTGGTGGAAATCTATGGACCGGAGTCGTCCGGTAAAACCACGCTCACGCTGCAGGTCGTGGCCGAGATCCAGAAAGTGGGTGGCACCGCCGCGTTTGTCGACGCCGAGCACGCGCTGGATCCGTCGTACGCCGAGAAACTCGGGGTCAATGTGGACGATCTGCTGGTCTCGCAGCCGGATACGGGTGAGCAGGCACTGGAAATTACCGACATGCTGGTGCGCTCTGGTGCTGTGGACGTGGTCGTCATAGACTCGGTGGCGGCGTTGACGCCTAAGGCCGAGATTGAAGGCGAGATGGGCGATTCCCATGTGGGGCTGCAGGCGCGGCTGATGTCGCAGGCGCTGCGCAAGCTCACGGCTAACATCAAACGCTCCAACACGCTGGTTATATTTATTAACCAGATCCGGATGAAGATTGGGGTGATGTTTGGCAGCCCAGAGACCACCACGGGTGGTAACGCGCTTAAGTTCTACGCCTCTGTGCGATTGGATATCCGTCGTATCGGGGCGATCAAAAAGGGCGATGAGGTTACCGGTAACCTCACCCGGGTAAAAGTGGTCAAGAACAAGGTCTCACCGCCGTTCAGGCAGGCCGAGTTCGAGATTCTCTACGGCATGGGCATCTCCCGTGAGGGCGAGCTCATTGACCACGGGGTGGAGCACAATCTGGTGGGCAAATCGGGCTCCTGGTACAGCTATGGCGATGATCGCATCGGGCAGGGTAAAGACAACGCCCGTCGCTACCTCATCGAGCATCCCGAGGTGGCCAGCGAGATCGAGGCCGCGCTGCGCGCCAAACTGATGCCGAATCTGGTGGCTGCCGAGGAGGCTCGCGAGGAAGCGGTTTCCTGAGCCGTCGAGCAAAAAAGCCCGCATCGATTCGAAAGCGCGCCATGGATTTGCTGGCGCGTCGGGAGCATTCCACCGCCGAGTTGCGTCAGAAGCTCATTACGCGTTTGAGTCGGGCAACCGGAGGCGCCCCCCCGGATGCCGAGCCTGAGCCCGATCAGTTGGGCGACGGCGATGATGTGAATGCCGAGGTGAGTCTGGCCGAACGCATCGAACAGGTGCTGCACGAGCTCACGACCGACGGTTTGCTAAGTGATCAACGATTCGCTGAGGCCTATGTCAGTCACTGCGAGCGCAGGGGCAAAGGCCCGATGCTGGCGAGAGCGGAATTAGGGCGCCGTGGCGTCGGCGATCAGCACATCGAGCATGCGATGCACGTGGTGGAGGCGGACTGGTCGCGGCGCGCGCGGGAGGTGCGGCAGAAACGTTTTGGCGATGCGGTGCCGGATGACTTTGATGAACGCGCACGCCAGTCCCGCTTTTTGCAATCGCGTGGTTTCGACAGCCAGGATATCCGCCGGGCAATGGTCGATGAGCCAGATAGATAGCTAGCTGCGATCACTCAGGCCCGAGCTGAGGCCCACCCAATAAATGCACAAGACACACCGGCGATGAGACCGATCGCTCCCATACTTGTCCCGACCTCGTACGAAGTGGCATCCCCGGACACCCATTGCGAGGCGATTGCGATCAACCCGCACGCAAGGCCCGCGATGGCGCCGCAATATCCCCAGCGAACCCCAATTAGATGGGTTCTCGGCTTCTCCTCTAGATTGTGCATTTCGACCTCCAACGCAGATGCTATTGATTTAATGGAGTTTATGGACCCTCCACCCTCAGTTTCCAGGCGTTGAACCGTTCGGGCACTTAGATCAGAGGCGATGGCAAGTTCTTCTTGAGACCATCCTCTTTCCTTTCTTAGGCGTTTCACGAGTTCTTTATGGATCGTGCGTTTCATGTTTGATCTGATGGGTTGAGTTCGGAAGAGCATGACTAGTCGCCCGAAAATTTAACACGTCACCGGCACGACAACACGCGACAGTCACACGACATACGGTGTTTTAGGGTCATCCAGCTACCGTAGTTGACTGTCTTTGCTGCCGCGTCGGTTAAGTCCACCGGACTGTCGCTGGTCCGCATCGTCCGCTTCCTGACACTTAATGCATTTACGCACCCCTGGTACGGCCTTGCGCCGGGCTTCGGGAATCGGCTCGCCGCACTCAGCGCAGTCGCTCAGGCTTTCACCCTTAGCCATCTGGCTACGCGCGTGACGCACCGCATCCTCGACACTCGCATCGATTTGATCCTGTACGGCCCCATCTTTAGCCCACCCGCTTGCCATGGCTACCTCATGCAGTCCCAACGAAAGTACCAAAATAGCAAACTTCACCGAGGCGTGCCCCCATCGGGCTTGCCAGATCGCGCCACCTAGAGCTCCGTCGGGCCTTCAGGAGACCCGCAGACCGTCCTGACCGGGTACAGCGCACGGGCGTGCGGGATGGATCGCTTTGACATCATCCGCACCCGCTGATATCAACCTGTTAAGCGGCGACGAGCGTCACCGCTCGGGGAGAAGAACGGCGGGAGAACCGCTGGTGCGACGCCAGTGTTGGTTGCGGGGCACAGCCGGCAGGTTGCAGAACGCTGGACAGACCCACTCCTGCGTTAAAGACAAGGACCACCCATGAAGGGACAACAACTCATCGCGGCAGCCTCAGCATTGATGCTCAGCGCCTGCGCCAGTGCGCCGCTGCCGAACAAATCGCTTACTGTCGCCTGCACACAGACAGCAAACAGTTATCCATTCTCCCGTGACCGTCTCGACTACGACGCCTACGGCGCCCTGTTTACGGACGATGCAGTATTTGACTTAAGTGCCATCGGTGCCGGGCGGTTGGTCGGACGCGAAGCCATTGTGGCCGCTCTGAAGGCGCGCGGACCTGCGGCGGTCACGCGTCACATCAATCAGGTGGTCAAGATGGAGGCGGTAGATGCCACGCATGCGCGCGGCGTGAGTTATGTGGTGGTGTATGCGGTGCCTGCCGATCGCATGGCTGCGGGCAGCACTGCGGTGTCGCAACCGCTGGTGGTGGCGGAGTACCACGACCAGTTTGTGTGGGCAGCGGGGCGCTGTCAGATTCAGGAGCGGCGCCTGCAAATGGTCTTTGACGGTCGCGCTCAGTAGTCGCGTCGTCGTCCGCCGCGGTCACACGAGCGGCGCAGTAAGCGCGACGTGTGGCCACGGCTAGGGTGTGGCCTCTCGCACACACCACATTGGGAAGTTGAACAACATGAATAATTACCTGTATCGAGTGTTACTTATCGTCATCACCCTTAACGGCATCGTGTTCGCCACGCTCGCCCGTGCCGGCGACGCCAGTGTCAGCGTGATGAGCCGCAACGTCTATGTGGGTGCGGATATCTTCCGCGTGGCCAACGTAGACCCGTTGTATCTGCTGAGTGAGATTGTGTTGGTGTACGAGACGGTGCTCGAGACCAACTACCCGGAGCGCGCGCAGGCGCTGGCCGATGAGATCATGGTGCAAAACCCGCATTTGATTGGCTTGCAGGAGGTCGCGCTGATCCGGGAACAGTCGCCTGGCGACGTGCTGGCGGGCAACCCTATACCCGCCACAGACGTGGTACTGGACTACCTGCAGTTGCTGCTGGATGCTTTGGCCAGCCGCGGCCTTTCCTACGTCGTCGTAGCCGAGGTGGACAACGCCGACGTGGAATTGCCGCTGTTTCGCCCCACCTCGCTGGATGATGTTCGCCTGACGGATCGGGACGTGATCTTGGCCCGGGCGGATGTGGTGGTGAGCAATGTGACCGAGCAAAACTACTCGACCAACGCTTTCCTGGACCTGGCCGGTAATCTGGTGGAATTCACCCGAGGCTACGTCGCGGTGGATGCGCAGCCACCGGGTAGCGGTGTGCACCGTTTCGTCAATACCCATCTGGAGACCGGGGGCGAATTCGGCGCGCTGGCGCAACAGGCACAGGCGCAGGAACTGGTACAGGTGCTGGCGCAGGAGACCCTGCCGATTGTGATGGTGGGGGACTTTAATTCCTCGCCCAACAGCGCGCCCGAACAGGCCTACCAGCAATTGCTCGATGCCGGATTTGTAGACGTGTGGCTGCAAAGCGCTTCGGATCCGGCTGGCGGCCTTACCTGCTGCCACGAAGAGCGCTTGCTAAACGAACTGCCCGCGTTGACCTCGCGTATCGATCAGGTGTGGGTGCGCAGTGCGACCGCGCCGGTGATCTCCGGCATCAGCATCTCCGTGCTCGGGGATGAGGTGGAAGACAAAACGCCTAACGGCTTGTGGCCCTCGGATCATGCCGGGGTGGCGGCCACCTTTGCGTTGGGCGGCGCACCGGACCAGGATCTGGATGGCGTGGCCGACAGCCTGGATAACTGCACCGAGGTGGCCAACACCGACCAGCGCGACACCAATGGCGATGGCTTTGGCAATCTGTGTGACGCCGATCTGAACGGCGACAACGTGGTGAACTTCGCCGACCTTGAGATATTCAAGGCCGTGTTTTTCACCAACGATGCGGACGCCGATCTGAATGGCGACGGCAACGTCGATTTCCTCGACCTGGAGATATTCAAGCGGCTGTTCTTTTTACCGCCCGGCCCCAGTGGCAGCGCCCGCTAGTCCTCCAGCGAGGTGCAACTGGCACATCATATCCTGCGCATCGCCGAGGCGGATCGCACGCCAGCGTTCTACCAACGCCTGCTCGGGCTGACGCCGATAGGCGAGGATCTACTCGCCGATGGCACACGCCGGCTGCTGCTCAGCTACCCGCACAGCCGGTGCCCCTCGCGCCTCACCTCGCGGGCGCACGACGGGCCGTTTGACGTCCTGCTGGAGCTGTGGCTGCCCCCGAGCATTGGCACCTCCGCCCCGCTCGCGCGTGCGGCAGGTGACAAAGGCGACGGTTTTTGGAAGACCGGAATTACCGCGCCCGACATCGACACCTTGCGGGCCTATCTCATCCAGCGGGGTGTGCCGGTGACGGATGCGCGCCAGTTTCTGGATATCGGCTACCTGTGTCATCTATCAGATCCGGACGGTTTTGGTATTGAATTGCTGGCACACCGGTTCAAGGCAGGCGCCGAGGCGGTGCCGGCAGCGCGCTCGGTTAGCTCGACGGCCGATCTGCCGCAGACCCCCGCGCAGTTGCGCCAGCGGTGCGTGCCCGTTATCGGTCAGATCACACTGCGGGTCCGCGATATTGAGCGAAGTCTGGCCTTTTACCGCGACCGTCTGGGGCTACGGCTAATGTCCACCCAGCCCGTTCAGCGGTATGGTTTCACTTTGTATTTTCTGGCCGGTAGCGATGAACAGGCTCCACCGGGCTCGCTTGCCCGGCAGCGTGAGTGGTTATGGCAACGCCCCTATACCAGCCTGGAACTGCAGCACTTCGAGCAACCGCCCGCGGCCGTGTACCGCCTTTATGATGACGCACCGCAGGGCTTCTGGGGGCTGGGCATGCGTGTGCCAGACGCAGGCGCTTTCGTCGACGCCGCCGAGCACAGTGCGATTCGCTACGATGCGTTGTACGGCAGCGACACCTGTGTGCTGCGCGATCCCGACGGTTACCCGGTACGCCTGATGGGCGATCGGCGAGAGCCGGCAACGGCGGCTACTCCCGGGTAATTTACGAGCAATTGGGCCCGCCCGGTTCACTCATACCTATCAGGCCGGACAACGCCATTGGAGGGATTCCTCCTGGGCTGTCCAGTGGCGGAGTTCCGCCAGGGGCATATCATCAGGCTATGCCGACCGCCGATTCCCGTCCGACGATTCCACACTAGGGAAAAGTGCTTGTTTGTGGCACAGTACGCGACTTGTCTGCTGCACTGCGGAGCAGGGGTCCGGCAAACCGGCCACTGACCGCCTCTTGAGTCGGAACTATGAAAAGCGCTGAGTTGCGTCAACGATTTTTGGATTACTTCGCTCGTCACGGCCACCAGGTGGTATCGAGCAGCTCGTTGGTGCCCGCCAACGATGCCACGCTGCTGTTTACCAACGCCGGCATGGTGCAGTTCAAAGATGTGTTCCTGGGTGATGACAAACGCAGTTATCAGCGTGCCACCACCTCGCAGCGCTGCGTGCGTGCGGGTGGCAAGCACAACGACCTGGAGAACGTGGGCTACACCGCCCGCCATCACACCTTTTTCGAAATGCTGGGCAACTTCAGCTTTGGAGATTACTTCAAGCAGGAAGCCATTCGTCTGGCCTGGCAGTTTGTCACAGAGGAGCTGGGCCTGCCCAAAGAGAAGCTATGGGTCACCGTGTTCCGCGACGATGATGAGGCGGCGGACATCTGGGTGAAGGAGATCGGCATCGATCCGGCCCGGGTAACGCGGATGGGCGAAAAGGACAATTTCTGGTCCATGGGGGACACCGGGCCGTGCGGCCCCTGCAGCGAGATTTTCTTCGACCACGGCCCCGAGGTGTGGGGCGGCCCGCCGGGCACGCCCGAGGAAGACGGCGACCGCTATATTGAGATCTGGAATCTGGTCTTCATGCAGTTTGATCGCGCGGCTGATGGCACCATGACGCCGTTGCCAAAACCGTCGGTCGACACTGGCATGGGGCTGGAGCGCGTGGCCGCAGTGCTGCAAAACGTGCACAGCAACTACGAGATTGATCTGTTTGCCCATTTGATCGAGGCCGCGGCGAAAGTGACCGGCTGCAACGACCTGGGTAACAAATCGCTGCGCGTGATCGCTGACCACATCCGCGCCTGCTCATTTTTGATCGTCGACGGTGTGCTGCCCTCTAATGAAGGGCGCGGCTATGTGCTGCGGCGAATTATCCGTCGCGCGTACCGTCACGGTTACAAGCTTGGCATGCGTGCCGCGTTTTTCCATCAGCTGGTGCCTGCGTTGGTGCAGGAGATGGGCGAGGCGTATCCGGAACTGGCCAAAGCCGAGGCACACGTGACTAAGGTGTTGAAGCAGGAAGAGGAACGGTTCTCCGACACCCTGGATCAGGGGATGCGCATCTTGGATGCCGGCACCGCCGATCTGACGGATAAGAAAATTCCCGGCGATCTGGTGTTTAAACTGTACGACACCTACGGTTTTCCGCCCGATCTTACCGCCGACATTGCACGTGAGCGCGAGATGAGCATTGATCAGACGGGCTTTGATGAGGCCATGAACGCTCAGCGCACCCGTGCCCGTGAGGCCAGTAAATTTGGTGCTGACTATGGGGCCGGGATCAAAACCGATCTGGTCACCGACTTTATCGGTTACGAGCACACGCAGGGCAGCGGCAAGGTGGTAGCGCTGTATCGCGGCGCCGATCCGGTGACTGAGCTGGCGCCGGGCGAGCAGGGCGTTGTGCTGCTGGATCGCACGCCGTTTTATGGCGAGAGCGGCGGGCAGGTGGGCGACACTGGCACGCTGGACGCCAATGGTGGTGCCCATGTTGAGGTCACAGACACCCAAAAATTTGGCAAAGCGCATGCCCACATTGGCACTGTCAGCGGCGCCAGTGTGAAGTTGGGCGACGCGCTGGAGGCGAGCATTAACGTGCCGCATCGCCAGGCAGTGGTGCTTAACCACTCGGCCACGCACCTTATGCACGCTGCCTTGCGCGAGGTGCTCGGCGATCATGTCCAACAGAAAGGCTCGCGGGTCGATGCGGATCGACTGCGCTTTGATTTCTCGCACTACGAGGCGGCGAGTCCTGCCGAACTCGGGCAGATTGAGGCGATCGTGAATGCACAGGTGCGCCAGAACGTCGCCTCCAGCACGCGCGAGATGGCGTTCGATGATGCGATTGCGGCTGGTGCTCTGGCCTTCTTCGACGACAAATATGACGAGCATGTGCGGGTGCTGCAGTTTGGTGAGTTTTCCACCGAGTTGTGTGGCGGCACACATGTGCAGCGCGTGGGCGATATCGGTTTGTTCAAGATCATTAGCGAAGGCGGTATTGCCGCTGGTGTGCGACGCATCGAGGCAGTGACTGGCGCTGGCGCGCTGAACTGGGTGAGCGACACTGAGAAGTCGTTGCAGAAGGTGGCCGGTTTGATCCGGGGCGGGCGCGATGACGTGTTGGAAAAAGTGGGCGCACTGCTTGAGCGCAACCGCGCGCTGGAGAAGGAGCTGGGCTCACTTAAACAGAAAATGGCGGGCGCACGCGGCGATGAGCTGACTGACCAGGCCGTTGAGGTCAACGGAATAAAGGTACTGGCGGCGCGCTTGGATGGCGTTGACGCTAAGGTGCTGCGCGATACCGTGGATCGCCTGAAAGACAAGCTCGGCTCTGCTGCGGTGGTGCTGGCCACCGTGGATGGCGACAAAGTGCGCCTGGTAGCGGGCGTGACGAAAGACCACATGAAGTCGATCAAGGCAGGGGAGTTGGTCAACGCGGTTGCGCAGCAGGTGGGCGGTCGTGGTGGCGGGCGTCCTGATATGGCCCAGGCCGGTGGTACCGACCCAGGTGCCCTGGATGCCGCGTTATCCTCCGTGGTTGATTGGGTTGCCGAGCGCGCCTAGCGCGCTACAAGCCCGGCAAGGGCTGGGTGTCGTCAAACACTCGAACGTTAGATCAGTACCATGTCCATAATTGTGCAAAAGTACGGCGGCACCTCTCTGGGTTCGGTCGAATTGATCGAAAGCGCCGCCGAGCGCGCGCTGGCGCTGCGAGCGGCCGGGCATGATGTGGTGGTGGTGTGCTCGGCGATGGGCGGAACCACTGACGATATGGTGGCGCTGGCCCGATCGATAGAGCGCAAGCCGTCCCGGCGCGAGATGGATGTATTGCTGGCCTCCGGCGAGCAGGTGTCGATTAGTCTGTTCGCGATGGCCCTGATCAAGCGTGGCCATCCGGCTAAATCCTATCTTGGCTACCAGGTGCCTATCCTGACTGAATCGGTTCACGGCAAAGCGCGCATCGCCCATATCGGTACCGAGCGGCTGCAGGCGGATTTGGCGGCCGGCATTATTCCTGTTGTTGCTGGTTTTCAGGGGGCGGACACTGAAGGCAATGTTACCACCCTGGGGCGGGGCGGCTCCGATACCACCGGGGTGGCGTTGGCCGTCGCACTTGAGGCAGTCGAATGCCAGATTCTGTCGGATGTGAAGGGGGTCTACACCACCGATCCGCGGATGCAGGACGACGCCCGTTTGATTCGCCGGATGAGTTTCGAAGAAATGCTGGAGCTGGCCGGGCAGGGCTCGCGGGTGCTGCAGATCCGGTCGGTGGAGTTTGCCAGCAAATACCGCATGCCCATTCGGGTGATGTCAGCCCGCCAGGACGATCCGGGCACCCTCATCGGCGATGAGCAGGCAGAACTTGAGGCGCCGCTGGTCTCCGGGATTGCCTTTAGCAAGGATGAGGCCGAGATCAGCATTAAGGATCTGCCCAACATCCCGGGCGTCGCCCACAGCATCCTGGCGCCGGTTTCCGAGGCCGCCATCGAGGTGGATATGATCGTCATGACCTCGGTAGGAGACGGCATGAACCTCAGTTTTACCGTGCATCGTGAAGACTTTGCGCAGGCGCTGGCCCTGGCGCGTCGTTCGGCTGCCGGAGGCGTGAGCTACCAAGTGCAGGGGCGGGAGGATGTGGTGAAGATTTCCGTGGTTGGGGTGGGAATGCGCTCGCACGCGGGTATCGCCACCACCATGTTTGATGCACTTGCTGGGCAGGGCATCAACGTGCTGGCGGTGACCACCTCGGAGATTAAGATCGCCGTGCTGGTGAACGAGACGGATCTGGTATGCGGCGTGGACGCGTTGCATGGCGCGTTTGGCCTGGCTGACCCACGCTAGTCAAGCGCTTAGCGCGTGGAGGACTTGGCCAGGCCTCAGTTTTTTTTGCGCAAAGTACCCCTAGAACGTGCGATACCAAAGTCGCAGTTGCCTTCGGGCATGTGACGTAGCTCACAATTCCAGCTAATTTTTGTGGTGACATATTCACCGGTTCCGCCAGGGTTTTGACACCATCCCCTCCGGCCGGCGGTTGCCCGCGACACACAATTTTTCAATTCAGTCAGCGTGTTTCAAGCGACTTCTATCACCTATCTGCGGAGCGTTCAGGTCCCCTCCCATAAGGAATATGTTGAACTTGGGATTTAGCATAATCTTTTGATATTCCAGCGGAATAATCTCGCCGTTCCGACATAGGCCTTTTTTACTAGCATCAGTGGTGTGGGTTAGTGGGCTGTGCTTTAATTTGGACAACGCGTAGGTCAAGCATGCGTAAAGCCGTGCACGCCAACGTCGTTTTGGGGCTGAAAACTGGACCCCCAGCCACTAGGAACCCTGACAACGGATCAGGGAAATCCTGATTCGCTGGGTTTTTCCTTCGCACCATAATCTGACCATCCCGCGAGAACGATAAGGAGAAGGGTGGTGTGAAGGTCGACATGGAGGCAAACAATGCTAATTTTGACTAGGCGAGTCGGCGAGACCGTGATGGTTGGCGACGAAATCACAGTCACCGTTCTTGGAGTTAAAGGCAATCAGGTACGCATCGGTGTGAACGCGCCGAGGGACGTAGCGGTTCATCGCGAGGAGATCTACGACCGGATTAAGCGCGAAGAGGATGTTGTGGCAGAGACGGCGCACGCCGCCGCGCAATAATCCAGGGACGAATATTTCAATTCTGCTTTACCAAATCACTTGGCATAGCTATCATTACCCGCCCGCGAGCGACCGCAGTGCAAACTGTGGTCGCCGCGTGGTATTTCGGAGAGGTGGCTGAGTGGTCGAAAGCGCTCCCCTGCTAAGGGAGTAAGGGTTAAAAGCCCTTCGAGGGTTCGAATCCCTCCCTCTCCGCCAGATAACAAGCTGGTGGAGGTACGCCGGACGGCGTTCTGACTGGCGGGCTTCGCAGCCCGCCGAATTCCGCAAGCACCCAGGCAGCGTTGGCGTGATGATTACATGCCAGCGGCACGATACAGCGCGCCCGTAGCTCAGTTGGATAGAGTACCTGGCTACGAACTAGGGGGTCGGAGGTTCGAATCCTTCCGGGCGCGCCATTT
>CBDUQI010000197.1:0-11101 GCA_965369325.1 uncultured Gammaproteobacteria bacterium | reverse complement strand
AGCAGGGCGCTCTGACAGGTCTTGAGGGGCCGGATGCGGGCGCGCTTGTGGGGGTGGTGCTCGCAGGGGCCGCCATTGTCGCCACAGAGGGCCAGGACGTCGCCGCGCTGTCAGGGCTGTCCATCGAGGGCGGCGTGCTGGCTGCGTCCGATAGCGGGGATCTGGCGGCGTTTGCGGGCGGCGTACTGCTTGCAGGCACAATAGCGGTCACTGAGGCGCCCGATACGGCATCGATTGCGGCTGGGGTGGTACTGGCTGCCTCTCTGGCGGCCACAGAGGGCGCGGATACGGGCGCGCTGATCGGCGGTTCGTCTGGCGTCAGCTTCGTCTCATCGAGCGAGGCGCCGGACACGGCCGCCTTCGCGGGCACCGTACTTGCCGCTGGCGTCTTGAGCGCCACAGAGACGCCAGATGTCGCCGGCTTCGGCGCAATATCTACGGAAAGCGGAACAATCTCCGCCAATGAGGCGCCAGATTCGGCGGTGTTCGCAGGCGGGGGCTCGCTATCGGGCACGATCGCCGCTAGCGAGTTAGGTGATACCGCGGCGTTCACTGGCGCCGTCCTGGCATCTGGGGCCATGGCTGCCATTGAGGGCGCTGACACCGGCGTTGTATCCGCGATTGCCGGGTTTGTCTCGGCCACCATGGCGGTTGTTGAGAATCCGGATACTGGCGCATTTCTCATCCCGCCGGTGTTTCTGCCGGGCACGTTCATATCGCCTGAGCTGTTCATCAGCTTCATGGGCGAGCGCTTCGATACCTACTGGTCAGCCCGGACGGGCACGCCGGCGGAGGCGATTTACCAGAACATCGCGGCCTCTGTTTCGGCGCCATTCGTTCGCTTTGCGATCCGCCACGACGCCGGCGAGGTGGCGGAAATAGGCAGCTCGAACCGGTTCAGGCGCTTCGGAACGGTATTTGTGCAAGTATTCGTGCTAATGGCTACGGGCACGGAGCTGGCCAACGAGCTGGCCGACGATGCAGCCAAATTCTTTGAGGATTTCGGCCCAGGCCCAGGCGGCCTGTTTTTCCGCAATCAAACGATTGCTGAAATTGGGCCGGATAATCGCTATTATCAGGTCAACGTAACCGCCGACTTCGTGTATGACACGGTTCGCGGCGGCGTACCCCTAGCGTGACCGTGGCGTCGTCGCAGGCGGACCTCCATTAAATCTGGGAGTCGCTTAAGATGTCAGACACGAATCGCGTCGGCGTAAGTATCGCCAAATCTAACGAACGCACCGCGCCTATCACGCTCGCGCCTAATGAGCTTACCGCGCTGCGGATTACGGGCACGCCGAACCTGGGCTTTGTTCCTGAGACGGTTGTCTCTAATGAGCTTCGGCCGGACCGGCAGATTGCCGACTCTATCCTGGTGGGTGCCGAGGCCGGCGGCGATATCGGATTCGAGTTGTCTTTCGGAGCTTTCGACTCGCTGATTGAGTCCGCAAAGCTCTCAACCTGGCAGAATGCGCCGCGTCGCACAGGTTCTAGCGAAATTACAGCATTCGGCGTGGGTGCCATCACCGTCGATGATGCCTCTGCCTTTCGCGCTGACCACGTTGTGCGGCTGGTCGCCCCTAGCGCAGGCGTGGTCGGCGACGGCGTTTATGTCATCGACTCCATCGCCACAAACGTTTTGACGGTGAGTCCCTGGAGCGCCTCAACCAATGCGGTCACCGCGTCCTTTGCCGCCGACGCCAGCACGCTGCTGGTTGTGTGCGGGGTGCGCTCAAATGCCGCGGGCGACTTCGACATGACCGTCTCTGGCACCGTAGCCAGCATCGATGCGACGGGCTCGAGCGACTTTGACAACCTCATGGGCGCGGCCTCGGAGCTTGCCGTTGGCCAATGGATCAAAATCCACGGATTCACCACTGCCGGCAATAATGTCTATGCCCGCGTGGCATCCCAGGCATCCACTGCGCTGACTTTCGACGCCCCGACTGGCGCCGCCACCGAGGCGACCGGCGACCACGTCACGCTGTTCTTTGGTGATTACGTGCGCAATGGCTCGGATGCCATCGCCAGCCACCAATATTGCGTAGAGCGGCGCTTCGAGGACCACTCGCCGGTGACGCGCGAGCAGTTTCTCGGGATGGCCATCAACAGCCTCGGCATCAATCTGCAGCCCAAGTCTATTGCTACGGGCAGCGTCACCATGGTCGGGTTCAACTCTACGGCCGGCACCACCGTCTCAAATCTGTATTCTGGCGGCACGCCAACCGATATTGCGGCGCCGCAATTCGATGTGTACAACACCTCCAGCAACATCGGGCGCCTTGGGCGAGGAACCGATCCGGTGGCGACTCAGACAAAGAATTTTGTGCTTGAGGCGTCAGTCCTCATTAGCAATAACCTGCGCAGCCTGGCAGCGGTCGGCGTATTCGGGGCTGCCGCGATTGGCGTGGGCGAGTTCTCTGTAACGGGCAACCTAAACACCTACTTTGACGATGATACGCTCCTGAATCTGTTGCTCAACAACACCGAGACGTCCTACGATTTCGCCGTCAAGGCGCTGGATGGCCGGACCATGTTGTTCGACCTGCCGCGGATTAAGTTCACCAGTGGGGCGCCGGATGTCCCGGGCAAAAATCAGGATACGGTCATCAATCTGGGCTTCCAGGCATTGCTGAGCAGCGTCCTGGGCTACACTATGCACACTCAGCGGATGTACTACACCGCTTGATTCACTGGCGTGGGTATGGCTCGCGCCAATCCTTTGAATAACTCAGGAGGTCTCCACATGGTGGCGGCAACACAGCCCAGAGAAGACGACGTGCAGCAGGCCGTTGATCCCGATGCGCCCGAGCGCATGAATGTTTTTGACGCCTACGACGTCGATCAAGAACTCATCGACGACGGCCTGTCGGTCAAGGTGTATTTCAGCGCCACTTACATTGGCACCGTGAAGTGTCGACCGACGGATACTGCGATCAATCACGATTGGCGCCGCGCGCAGCTCAGGATGGCCAAAAAGGTGCAGGCTTACATGGCCGAGCACAATGTGACTGAGCTTCCGCATGATCTTGACGTGCGCATTTTGGCCGAGGCATACGCCGAATCAATCGTCACCGGGTGGGATGTCCTGGGCCCCAACGACACTCCGCTCCCATTCGACGACATTACTGTCGTGAATACATTCTGCCGGCTGCCCAAGTTCTTTAAAGCCATCCGAGATAAGGCCGCGGTGTGGACCAATTACCGCGTCAAGTACGAGGACGACACGGTAAAAGACTAGCTGCGTTCCTGGATCACCAGCTGCGCGGAATCGGGGGGCGAGAGTCCCAGATCGCCGACGCGGCTCGGGAGCGTGGCATAGAGCTAAACAAGGGCACCGCGGGCAAGCCGCCGCCTCTGGAGGATCGCGACAGTGCGTATTGGCACGCTTTCACGGCGATGCTCACCGAGCCTCGGGCTGGTGACAACCGCCCGCCTCCGTGGTCCGCGGTCCACCGATACTGCTGTGCCTACGGGCTCCCTGTTGACGAGGTCCGGCGCATTGTCTATGCGCTGGACGATCAGGTAAGAGAGCAGTGGCGTGACCGATCGGGTAATCAAGGTAATAGTGGACCTGGGCGGGGCGACCCCGGCCCTCAACCGGCTAGAAGATAAACTCGGCGGCGTAGAGCGCAACACGAAGCGGACGAACTCCGCCCTGCGCACTCTGCGTCGGGCGGCCATCAGCCTTGCCGCGGGCCTCAGCGTCCGCGAAATCGGTCAGTACGCCGACCAGTTCACCAACGTCAATAACCGCCTGAGGCTTGTCACGGACGGCACGGCTGAGCTGGCCACAGTCCAGCGCGAGATCATTGATCTGGCCAACCGGACCCGATCCCCGCTTGAGGATACGGCGTCTTTATATCAGCGTTCAGCCCGGGCCGCGGGTGAACTGGGATTGTCCCAACGGGACCTGCTGGGTATCACAGAGTCGGTCAATCAGGCCACGCAGATTTCGGGCTCCTCTACTGCCGAAGCCTCTGGCGCAGTGCGGCAGTTTACTCAGGCGATCGCTGGCGGAATCCTTCGCGCGGAGGAATTTAATTCTATAATCGAAGGCACGCCGCGTCTTGCGCAGGCGATCGAGGAGGGGCTCGGCCTCGCCTCTGGTGCTCTACGTGGCCAGGTGATTGCGGGGGCCGTGAGTGCATCTGATGTGTTGCGCAGCCTGCGAGATCAGGCGGGCGAGCTGGATGAGGAGTTCGCAAGAATAGCGCCGACAATCGGGGCGGCCTTTACCGTCGCGAATAATAGCGCGACCGTGTTCGTCGGCCGGTTGAACGAAGTTACCGGGGCCTCAAGCGCGCTGGCCCAGTTCATTATCGATCTGTCTGGCGATATGCTGACCCTGGCCGATGCGGTGACCAGTAATTTGGGGCCGACTGACGAGCTGAGCAACGAAATGGAAGGAGTCGCCGTTGTTTCGGTGATCCTGATCGAGGCGCTGAAGAGCGTACTGGACGTTTTGCTGCTAATCCCGCGGCAGATAGCCGTGGTGGGCGACCTGTTTGGCGGACTGGCCGCATCCATAGTGCTCGCTGCGAAAGGTGACTTTGCTGGCGCCGGCCGAGCGCTGGGTGACGCCCTCGGCAATGGCGTAGTCGGTGGGACGGTGGAGAATCTCGGCACTGTCTTCGACAGCCTGCTTGAGAATGCAAGCGATGCCAGCCGCAGCATCACGGAGATATTTGACGAATCTTTCCGCGCCATACGCGAGAGCGCGGACCTGTCCACTGGCGGCGGCGGCGCCGCAACCGGCGGCCCAGATGCCGCTGCAATCGCCAAGCAGACCGAGTTTCTACAGGGCCTGCGCGAGACGCGCAATGAACTTTCTCTGGAGACGGCGCTGTTTGGCGAGGCCGATGGCGCCATTCTGCGGTATCGGACTGCCTTGGAGGCGGCGACGCTCGGCGGGGTTGATTTTGTCGCGCAAGCGCTGGAACTAGCAGACGCCGTCAATGCGCAGCAGCTGGCGGTGGACAATCTGGCTGCAGCGGCAGAGCAGCGCGATTTCCTGGACTCTCTACAGCAGACGCAAAACGAGCTGGCCCTCCAGACGGCGCTTTTGGGCGACTCTGATAGCGCCCTCCTGCGATATCGAACTTCGCTCGAGGCCGCCAAACTGGGCGGCCCTGAGTTTGTCGAGTCTGCGCTTGCGATTGCCGATGCCATCAATGAGCAGCGTGAGGCCCTCGAGGCGAGGGAATCCCAGGCGGAGCGTCGCGAGTTCATAAACGCCCTGGAGGATGAGACTGAGGCGCTGGCGCTATCGTCGCGCGAGCGATCCATTAGGCTGCAGTTGCAGAGGCTCGGCGTCGACGCTACCGACGAGGAAATCGCCAAGGTGCGCGAGCTGGCGGGCGCTCTGTTCGATGAGCAGCAGAATATCGACGCCTTTGGCGACTTCCTTAGGGGCGCGCGCGAGGGCGCTCAGCGGACGCTCAGTGGCTTCCTGGCTGATCCGATTGCCGAGGGCCTGGATGAGCTGCCGCTGAAGTTCGCCAATGTGCTGCAGGATCTGCTGGCGGAGGCGTTGGCATCTGAGTTCTTTAGACTGATTCTAGGCATCCCAGGCGGCGGCAGCAGTGGTGGCACCGGCGGGTTGCTCAGCGGCTTTCTGAGCGGCCTTGGGTTTGGTAGCCCGGCTGCCGACGGACGGACAGCCACGCGCCCGGGCGAGAAGCTCTTGGTCGGCGAGCGTGGGCCTGAGCTGTTCGAGGCGCCAACATCTGGAAGCATCCAGCCCACGGGAAGCTTCGGCGCTTCGCCGGCGATTACATTTAGCCCAAATATCGTGAATGCCCTTGATCCGGCGGCCGCGATCGAGGCAATCCAGACAGACACCGGGAAGGATGCGATTTTGAATCTGATATTTGCAAATAAAGATGAGTTTTCCGCCGCGCTCGGCGTGCGGTAGAATTCCCCGATGGCATATCACAGCGGCACCGCATCAACCGGGTTCATCGAGCTTTTGGATGAGTTCACCGACTTTCTCACGAATGCTGGCGGGTTTTCCGTAAATGGCGTAGCCCTGTCGGCTGGCCAGCAGTACACGGCCGTTCGCGACGACACCAACGGGTCTGAGCGCGAGGTGATATTCAACGGCCAGGGGACCGACAGCCTGCAGGATTTCTATTGGGGTCTGGAGACGTATCGCGACGTAGGTACGGACGCCTACAATTGGCGCATCCTTGGGATGACCGGGTTCAATACACTGGATGCATTCGAGGACCAGCCGGGTGTCCAGAGCATAGGCGGCAGCAAGCCGATCGCGGATATTTCATTCTGGAACAGTTCGATAGATTATTGGTTCTACGCAACCGGCAACGCGGCCTGGTGCGTAGCCAATGTGTCGACGCTTTATATGATCATGGGCGCGGGATTCGCTACCGTTTATGGACCGCCGTCCACCTACCCTTATCCACTGTTCTGGTGTGGCACCTCTCCGGGTGAAAATCGAGATGGCGTAAAGCAGGTATACAACAATGTGACCAGCCGACATCGCAATGTCATGAATCCCGCCGAGGGGGCCGCCTACCTGCGCTGGACAGATGGCAACATGTACGTTATTGCCAACGAGGACCAGGACGGCAGCGGTACGCCTGTTGAGACGAACTATTTTCGAAGCTACCCCTATGAGGCCCAGTCCAGCCTGATTAAGTCGGATTTCGATGGGCTGAGCTTGGATCGGCAGAACGTGCTGACGAACCTGCAGCCTATCAATGCAGTGTATTGGGGCTTCCCGATGGCCATATTTAGCGAGCCTGCGCAATTGAATTCACACGCCTTCAGATTGCCCATGGTGCTGGCTGTTCCGGCGAACGGTCTGTCTCCTGAGAGCACCGTGACAATTGCCGGCAGCACCTATCGCGTGTTCCCCGATGTCAGTCGAGTTGGAAACGCCAATTACATGGGTTTTTTGGAGGCTTAGGCGGATGGCTTACCAAACAGGCGCAGCATCGAGCGTAGGAAATCTGTTAGTAGCGATCGATTCGTTTCTAACTGGCGTTGCAGCCCCGTGGACGCAGAATGAGTTCTCCGGCACCGGTGACATCAGAGAGCTGTACCTAAATCTTGCTGCAAATCACATCAGCATTGACTCGCAGGCTGACCGCTTCAAAATATACGCCAACACCGGCTACAGCAGCGGCTCGGTGGTAAATGCTCAGGCTGGTGTTCCCGCCAAAGTCGGGGATTCATCTTGGGACGATGTGATAGATACTGCCGCGACGCCGAGCGCTTATCAGTCCGGCATGGTCTATTCAATGACCGGTCCGTATACGGCGCATCACTTCTTTTACGACGCAACTTCAGGTAACGAGCAATTTTTTTGTGTCGTTGAAACTGAGCCGGGGCTGTACAGGCATTTCGGCTGGGGATTGATCAATAAAGAAGGCGCCGGCGGAGGCGCGGCGGGATACACGAGCGGGCAGTTTTTGACCACTGATGGCATCACCACTATTACCGGGAGCGAGTCATGGACGTCGCGCGCATCCACCATATTTGGGGATGAGGATGCTGGCACGAACGATCCATCATGGGGCATCCGTGTTGGTTTGGATGCAGTGGCCGAGGCGTGGTATGACGGGCAGGACTTCCCGACGACGGGGCAGGCTACAGTCTATGCCGGCGGCGAGCCTGGCACCAGTGCAGCCGGCGGTATAGGCTCCAATTTAGTCCCACCTGCTGACTATCTCGCCCAATATTCCAACATCTACCCTGGGCTGGAAATCCTACCGATAATCGGACGCCCACCCGGATCAGCGACGCCCAGCACTTACTCCATCCTCGGCTCATTTCCGATGCTGTTTAAGACCTGGATGCAGTTCAAGGATCCGGGCAGCGTTGAGGATATAGGTGGTGATGACTACATGTTTTTCCCGGTTGGGCGCAAGAGCAGCTCTACCACCGGCCCTCGGCCGAACTCCTACTTCGCCGGGATCGCCTACAATCGTGATATATGAGCACGTTAATTGTCGATCCGGCCCACGAGTATTCGACCGATAGAGGCGGCGTTGTCGATCCGACGCCGCCATCCCCCCTTGGCACGTTCCTTAGCGATGCTGACACGCTGTTCAAACCGTCTTCGGCGTTTACGATGGCGATTCCGCCTGCACCATCACTCAATTACAACGCAGGCGTCGGCACAGGCCGCAAGCTCGGATTCCCCTATCAGGTGCCTTGGTTCGAACGCTTCCACCTGGTCCCGTCAGCGCTGAGCCTCGGCAACGTGCTGGCATCCCAGGTGACGCCTGTTAGCATGTGGAACGCCTTTGAGCTCGCGGATGTAACCGTTAATACCATCACTGTGCCGTCTGGGCAGGGCATCACGCTGACGCTGCCGTCTCTGCCGCTCACTTTGCAGGAGCTGTCAGACCAGTCCTTCAGCATCTCTGTGGATGCCACAGGGCCGCCGGTGCTGTCTACCGCGGTCCAGGTGTCCACGTCTGAGGGAATTCGGGAAATCCAGGTCACTGGGCAGCGTGTGACGCCATTTGGATTCCAGTTTCAGGCACCGGTTGATGAGCGGCTTGAGTTCGAGGTCCAGATGCTGCCACATGAGGATGGTAGCGAACAGCGGCAGAGCTATCGTGATGCGCCCGCTCAGATTATCCGCGCGGATCTGCGCCTTGAGGCATTTGACGCGGCGCGTTTTAATAATTTGATGGCAGATTGGCTTGCGCGCGTATTTGCGCTGCCCATTTGGTGGGAGCAGGCGGCCTCTACTGCGGCAATCACTGGTGGCGTGTCCACGGTGGTTACCGTGGACACGACTAATGCCGATTATCAGGTAGGCGGATTGGCGATCATCTGGGAGTCTGGCGCGACCCATGAAATATTTGAGATCGAGTCGATTCTTGCCGGTTCGCTGACGGCGACTGTTGTGCTGACTAAATCTTATGGTGTCGGTGCACTGGTGGCGCCTGCGCGGCTTGCTGTCGCTGATCCCAGGGCAGATTCTGCCGCTTATCCAGTGAATGCGACCGATGCATCTGTATCTTTTACCGCAATCGATAACTTGCCTATCGAGGTAATTGCCTTCGATGAGCTATTCAATAGTCTGCCGGTGCTCGGTGGATTGAATCTGATAAATCAGACGCTCAGGTATGACTGGGCCTCTACTGTCAGCCGCACGCGCTTCGGTGCGCGGCGCCCCAATACGCTGGAGCGCACGGATCGGAGCTTCGTCGATTTGCCCTGGTCTACGCTTTTAACGAGCAAGGCGGATGTGTGGAAGTACCGTTCATGGATGCATCAATTGGATGGGCCGCGACTGAATTTCTACGTGCCCACGGGTCGCCCTGATTTCATCCTGCAGCAGCCGATCGCTAATGGCGCATCGTCGCTGTCGCTGGTGCGCACCGAGTACGCCACGCTGGTACGCCACCGGGCGCCATTTAATGCGCTGACGGTGGTGTTGAAGGATGGCACCCTGTTCAGACGATCAATTACCGATTCTGCCACGGTAGACGTGGATACCGAGCAGGTGACGCTGGACGCCGCGATAAATCAGGCGGTGGCGATCGAGGAAGTGGACCGGGTAGAGCTTTTGTTGCTTTGCCGCATGACGGCGAACAAAAGCGTGCGGCTGCAGCACAGCAGAGTGGGCGAGGCGACATTCTCGTTATCTGCCAGGACGGTGCGGCAATGACATTTGATGCGCAAGAGACCAGCCAGCAAGGCGGCAAGATTGTACATCTGTACCTGTTTCAGCAGGGCTCGGAAACCGTTCGCAATACAAGCGCTGAGATGGATGTCAGTAATATTCTGTCTGCCCCCTGGCTATCGGAGACCATCACCAACACGGAGCCGTCCAAGAGCCAGCAGGAGGGTGCAGATTCGCTCTCGGTGCGCGTGCCGGCCGGGCATCAGATTGCTCAGAAATACATAGGTATTCCGCCTTCGATCGATCCTACGGTGACCATCTACCAGTATCACCGGACCGACGGCGGCTCTCCGCAGGTCGTCATCTTCTGGAAGGGCAAGGTTAGATCAGCCAATTTCAAACGCGATGGCATGTGCGATTTGGCCTGCAAGTCGATACAGGCGGATCAGTCCAAGGAAATTCCACGTTTCACCTTCGGCGGCCCCTGCCCATATGTGCTCTACGGCAACGATTGCCAGGCTTCCGAGACAGGCCGCCGACACGAGCTGACGGTGGCTTCTGTATCAGGCAATGTTTACACACTAACGGGCTTATCGACTGCCGCTGGCGGCGATGCGACCGCTTTCGTCGTCGGGAGGCTGTCTAATTTTGATGAGACTGAGCATCGCCAGATTGTGCTGCAGAGTGGCGATGACGTGACTGTTCGCTTGCCGTTTGAAAGTCTGATTGCGGGCTCTCAGTGTATCGCTCGGTTCGGATGCGCCCGGGATGTGGTGACCTGTCACACTAAGTTTGCCAACTCTGCCCGCTACGGCGGGTGGCCATTCGTGCCAGATCGCAACTATTTTGAGCTGGATATCGATTCCTGATGCCGCTTTTAAGCACATTTCTGCTCTGGGCTGCGGCGACGCTGATCGTGGAGCTGCTCAGGCCGAAGCCGGAAATCGAAAACGCCCGGCCATCTACCCTTGGCGACTTCGATTTTCCCACGGCATCCGAGAGCCGCAGGAACCCGATTATTGCGGGCAAGGTGCGCGTCAAGGCCCCAAACGTGGTTTGGGCTGGCGATTTCGAGGCCGTGGCGATTACGGAAAAAATCAAGACCGGGCTGTTTTCGTCTAGCACCAGGACGACCGGCTTTCAGTATTTCATGGGCATGCAGCTGGCCATCTGCCGCGGTGAGCTGGATGAACTGCATACGATTTGGAGCCAAGAGTCCGAGCTGTGGACCGGCAGCGTCATGGCTACCGGCGGCATTGCGGCTGTGGATGCCCCTGAGTTCTTCGGCGGCGATGAGGTTGGCGGTTCGGGTGGTTTCGTCGCGGACTTCGCATTTCACAAGGGCTCTCTGTCGCAGTCCGCGGATAGCTATCTGGCGGGCTTTCAGAACGACTACGCCGGCACGACAATCGTTGCACCGGCTTACGTGGGCTCTGCCTATCTGGCCATGCGTAGGGCCTACGTCGGTAACGTTCCGCGAATCGCGCCGCTGTC
>CBDUQI010000196.1:0-11146 GCA_965369325.1 uncultured Gammaproteobacteria bacterium | reverse complement strand
CCGTAATACCGTTGCTCGGGTCGCCATCGGCATCGATGCTCTGCAAAAAGACCAGTTGATTCAACGCGGCCTGCACGGTGGGATCGGCGCTGCCGGTCAGCTCAACCGGCGTGATAATCGGTGCGCCGGCAACCGTGCCGAGCTCAATCCCGCCGATCGAGAATGTCACCGACTCATCGGGCAAATACTGAAACGTCCCTTGCGCATCGGTAGTACCGGTGCTGCCGCTGGAAGTCTCCCAGGCAACGCCAGACACCCCCGCGTCTACCAGCACTCCGGTGAGCGGCGCCTGAGGCGTGCCCAGAATTCGCTCAGGTCCGTCGCCTTCCCCGAAACAACCGGCCAGGACCAGCGCAGTAAGGACAGTCATCAGATGGCGCAACCGGCGCGTGAGGTGCTTTGAGTGCATGGCAAAATCCCAGGGGGTAACTATGCGAAATCATAGGCGATATCGCGCGTTGCTTGGTCAAAACTCGACAGGCCGAGCCCACGAGAATCTTCAGTGATACTTTTGTGTGGAAGCCGCAACCGAGTGTCACTATTAGCAAGAATTGACAGCGCTGTCAATCTCATGGACGATGCACCCTCGGTATATCACATCATCCTCTGGTCCGTAAGCATGAGTGAAGCGAGTCACTACCAAACTGCGCCTGAAGATCGCATCCCTTTGGCGCACAAGCTTATTTACGGTTTGGGCGCCTTTGTCAATAATCTGCTGGCCTACTCGATCGGCGGAATGATGATCGTACTTAACCTGGGGTTGGGCATGAATCCCGCGCTGGTAGGCCTGCTAGGAGCCCTGCCCCGGTTGACTGATGCGCTAACCGACCCATTGATGGGGTACATCTCCGACAACACTCGCTCGCGCTGGGGCAGAAGACGCCCGTACATCTTTTTGGGTGCGATTGCGGCCGGCATCACCTTTGCCCTGCTCTGGCAACTGCCAGAGGGTAAGAGTGAGTCCTTCTACTACTGGTTCTTCCTGGCCGGCTCGATCATCTTCTATCTTGCTTACACCATGTTCGCCACGCCGTGGGTGGCGCTGGGGTATGAACTCACGCCCGACTACCATGAACGTACGCGCCTGATGGGTACACAGAACTTCATCGGCCAGCTGGCCTATGTCATCGCACCGTTTTTTCTGCTGTTTATGCAAAACGAGCAGTTGTTCGACAACATGGTGGATGGAGCCGGCGGGCTTGCCATGCTGATTGGTATCGTCACGGTTGTGGTGGGCATCCTGCCAGCCTTGTTTTTACGTGAACGCTTCAGCCACACCGAGCAGGCCGATCCCGTGAACGCCGCCGGACTGCCAGACAGTGCCCCCAAACCCACCGACACCGGGCTCACGGGGAGCCTTGCAGGTTTCTTTAAAGGTTTCGCCACCACCCTGAAGTCAGCGCCTTTTCTTAAGTTGTGCGCCGCCACCTTCCTGGTGTTCAACGGCTTCATCATGATCTCGTCCTTCCAGTTCTACGTCATCATCTACTACGTGTTCGGGGGCGATACGGTGGAGGGCGCCAAATACGCGGGCTACGCGGGCTCGTTGGGCGCGGCATCCACCTTCCTGGTGATCCCCATCGTCACCTGGATAGGAACCAGAATTGGCAAACGCCGGGCGTTTTTTGTCGCGATCGGCATCTCTATGCTCGGCTATGCACTCAAGTGGGTATGCTACAACCCGGCCGTGCCGTGGCTGGCGATGGTGCCCGCGCCGTTACAGGCGTTTGGCCTGGGTGGCCTGTTTACCATCATGCCCTCAATGATCGCTGATGTGGTGGATGAGGATGAGTTACAGACGCACCAGCGTCGCGAAGGCATGTACGGTTCAATCTTCTGGTGGGTGGTTAAGCTGGGTATGGCCGCCGCGATCGCAGCGGGTGGCTTACTGCTGAATGTCAGCGGGTTCGATGTCGCGCTGGAAGGCGATCAGAGCACCGGTACGTTGCACTTGCTGCGATTGTTTGACGCGCTGATTCCGTTCCTGGCCTCAGGGCTTGCGATTTGCGCCATCGCCAGCTTCTCGATCACCGAAGCGCGTGCGAATGAAACCAGAAAAACGCTTGAGCAGCGGCGTGGCACGGCGAACACACCGCTGGCGCAGCCTGCCTGATTTAGGAATAACTTATCGGGTTGCCGACCAGCCCGATTACCTCTGGGATACCGGCCATACAAAGGAGCCTTAAAGCAGGCGCCAACGCCGGGTCCGTATGAGTGACGGAGATAAGATGCAGATCTGCAACCTGAAAGATACCGTGTCCGGCGCGTTCGTCACGCTGGGTGAGGAACGCTACTACGCGATTAGCAACGTCGATAAGATGTCACCATTTTTTATCAGCCTGGTGTCAGACAGCGACCACTGGATGTTCATCGCATCCAATGGTGGTCTCACCGCCGGGCGGGTCTCGCCGGAGACCGCGTTGTTCCCGTACACAACCGTGGATAAGATCTACGACAGCGCGGCAAACACCGGCAGCAAAACGCTGTTACGCGTGCAACGCGATGGTCACTCGCACGTATGGGAACCGTTCAATCGGGCGCACGACCGGCGCTTCATCACACGGCGCAACCTGTACAAGAGCTTTCTTGGCAACAAGCTGCTGTTTGAGGAGATTAACGATGACCTACAACTGGTGTTCCGTTACACCTGGTCAAGCAGCGATGCCTACGGCTTTGTCCGCGAGAGTGAGCTGACGTATACCGGCGAGAGCCCGTGCGAGGTGCAGCTGCTGGACGGCTTGCAGGACATCATGCCCGCCGGTACGCCCCGTGCGATGCAGACCAACTCCAGCTATCTGGTGGATGCCTACAAGTGGAACGAACTGGAGGCGACCACCGGGCTAGCTCTGTTCAGTCTCTTCTCGGGCATCTCCGACCGCGCTGAGCCGTGCGAATCGCTACGTGCAACTACCGTTTTTGGTATCGGCCTTGAGGATAGCCAGACGCTGTTGTCCACCCGACAACTCGACAATTTTCGGGACGGCCAGGCGCTCATCCAAGAACCCCATACCCGAGGCATTCGCGGCGCCTACCTGCTAAACGCCTCACTGGCGCTGGCGCCCCGGGCCTCGCAGCGCTGGAGAATCGTCGCCAACGTAGAGCAGACGCAGAGCGATGCCGTAGCGCTGATGCATGCGCTGCGCACGCCACTCGCGTTGAACCGTGCGATTACCCGATCGGTCGCACGGGGTACCGACGCCCTGGCCCGCATTATGGCTGCGGCTGATGGCTTTCAGCAGACCGCTGAGGAGACCGTCTCAGCGCACCACTACGCCAATGTCATGTTTAATGTAATGCGCGGTGGCATTGTTGATAACCAGTATCAGATTTCCGCACGGGCGTTCGCCCAACACGTGCGGCTATTCGATCGTAATCTGTACGACCGTCAGCGGGCGATGCTGGAAGGATTGCCGGCGCAACTGGATTGCGCGCTCCTGATGAGCCGTGTGGCCGAGCTGGCCGAGCCTCAGTTCGAGCGACTGGCGTATGAGTACCTGCCCATCACCTTCGGCCGGCGCCACGGTGACCCTAGCCGGCCTTGGAACCAGTTCGCGATCCGACTAACCGATGAACAAGGTGAGCGCTTGCTCAGTTATCAGGGTAACTGGCGCGATATTTTTCAGAACTGGGAAGCGTTGCTCTTCAGCTACCCGGCGTTCATCGAACACGTCATCGCCAAGTTCGTCAACGCGTCCACGATTGATGGCTACAACCCTTACCGAATTACGAACGAGGGTATCGACTGGGAAGTCGAGGACAACGAAGACCCGTGGAGCTACATCGGCTACTGGGGTGATCATCAGATCATCTATCTGCAAAAACTGCTGGAACTCTCCCGCCGCTTCCATCCCGATCGTCTGCAACATCTGCTGCAGCACCGCATCTTCAGCTACGCCAACGTGCCGTACCGAATCAAACCATTCGACGCATTACTGGACAATGCCAAGAGCACGGTTGAGTACGACCATGCGTTGGCACAGAAAATTGAGGCATACGTCGCAAGGCTGGGTAACGACGGCAAACTGTTGTTGGATACGCGGGGCGAGGTGTATCAGGTCAACCTGCTGGAAAAGCTGCTGGTCCCGTTGCTGGCCAAGCTGGGCAATCTTGTGATCGACGGAGGCATCTGGCTGAACACCCAGCGGCCCGAGTGGAACGACGCTAACAATGCGCTGGTCGGCCAGGGTCTTTCGATGGTCACCCTCTACTACCTACGTCGCTACATCGACTTCCTGCAAACCCTACTGCTCGAGCATCCCGATACCACACAGATATCGCATGAGGTAAGCGTGTGGCTCACCGAGACCGCGACCGCCCTTAAACACGCCGTGCAGCACCTGGGTGAGAATGCAACCGACGCTCGTCAGCGCCATCAGCTGCTCACCGACCTCGGGATGGCCGCCAGTCGTTATCGGCTTGGTGTATATGAAAGCGGCACCCTCAGCGGGCTGACATCGCAGCCGCTCGCCAGCATCACGGACCTGCTGAAAGATGCGATGACGGCAATCGATCACAGCATTCGCGCCAATCAGCGCGCGGATGGCCTGTATCACGCTTACAATCTGCTGGGCCTCTCACCCGACCGGGTAAATATAGACCCGCTATATCCTATGCTGGAGGGGCAAGTGGCGGTGCTGAGCTGTGGCGCCATTGCGCCCGCGCAGGCGGTGGAGCTGCTGCAGGCAATGTTCGAGAGTGATCTGTACCGCCCCGATCAGCAATCGTTTCTGCTCTACCCCGATCGCCAGCTACCTACCTTCCTGCAGAAAAACCGTGTGCCTGCCGAGGCCGTCGAGGCGATGGGGTTGGTGACGCAAATGCTAGAAGCAAACGATACCCGCATCATTCAAATTGATGCTCAGGGCATCTATCGATTCCATCCTGATCTTACCAACGTCAATGCACTAAACCGCCAGCTGGACACATTGCTTGCGGAATACGGCGAGGCTGTGAATGTGTCGCGCGCACCGCTGGCCGCGCTCTACGAGCAGGTGTTCAACCACAAGGCCTTCACCGGGCGCTCCGGCGGCATGTTCGGGTTTGAAGGCGTCGGCAGCATTTACTGGCATATGGTGGCCAAGTTGTTGCTTGCCGTGCAGGAGAACTTCTTCGGCGCACGTGCACAGGATGCTGACGTCGGCACGCTGGATCGGCTGGCTCAATTGTACTACCGCGTTCGCAAGGGTCTGGGTTTTAATAAAACGCCCGCCGAATACGGTGCCTTCCCTACCGACCCCTACTCGCACACCCCTGGACACATTGGCGCACAGCAGCCTGGCATGACCGGGCAGGTGAAAGAAGAGGTGCTCAGTCGCTTTGGCGAACTGGGCGTGTGCGTCGACCGCGGCACAGTGCGGTTCGACCCTGCCCTGCTGCGAGCACGCGAATTCGTGAGCAGCCCGCAACCGTTGCGCTATGTGGATGTGCACGGGCACTGGCACACGCTGAGGATACCCGTGCATGCGCTCGGCTTTACCTGGTGCCAGGTGCCGATCGTATACCATCTGGGTGATGCAGCAGCACCGTCACTGACGGTGAGCTATGACGACAACCCACCGCAGACTCTGGCAGATATAGAGCTGCCACGATCTGTTGCCAGCGAACTGTTTCAACGCAGCGGGCGGATCGCGCGCATCGACGTACACCTCACCACTCGACAGTTATACACGCGCTAGCAGATCCTCAGCCAGGTGCCTCGGATTATTAAAAAGGCGTTGATGCCCGGTCACGTACGGCGGGCTAAGGGGGTATCGCCACAAGTACCGAGGTGACCGCCTCACTCTATTGCGAATGCAGTAATGACATCATCGATGGACTTCGACTATAACTGACTTTAGTCGGTCTTATGAATGGCCCGTTTTTTTGGATCGCGCTACTCCATACCTTGACGGTGCCATCGCCGCTGCCGCTAACGATTCTTTGGCCATCCGCGCTGAACGCTACGCTATGGACGCTACTGGAATGCCCGGCGAGGGTGAGCACTTCCGTTCCCGTGCTGGCCTCCCATACCCGGACGGTCTCATCGAGGCTACCGCTAACAATCCGCCGACCATCCGGGCTGAACCCCACACTATAGACACCACTGGAATGCCCGGCGAGGGCGAGCCGTTGCGCTCCGGTACTGGCCTCCCATACCCTGACCGTGGCATCGACGCTGCCGCTAGCGATCCACTGGCCATCCGGGCTGAATCCCACACTATAAACACTACTGGAATGCCCGGTGAGAGCAAACACCTCCAAGCCTGTGCTGGCCTCCCACACCCTAACGGTACCATCGCGTCCGCCGCTAACGATCCACCGGCCATCCGGGCTGAACGCCACGCTTAAGACACTACTGGAATGCCCGGTGAGTTCCTTCACCTTTTCTCCTGTGCTGGCCTCCCACACCCCGACGGTGTCGTCGTGACCACCGCTGATAATCCGATGACCATCGGGGCTGAACGCCACACTCAAGACACCACCGGGATGACCGGTGAACGAGAGCACTTGCGTTCCAGTGTTCGCCTCCCACACCGTGACGGTAGCATCAATGCTGCCGCTGACGATCCACTGGCCATCCGGGCTGAACGCCACGCTCGAGACATCATTAGAATGCCCGGCGAGGGTAAGTACTTGCGCGCCGCTGATGGCCTCCCACACCCTGACGGTGGCGTCGACGCTGCCGCTGACGATCCGATGACCATCCGGGCTGAACCCCACACTCAAGACGCTACCACAATGCTCGGTAAGGGTGAGCACTTGCGTTCCAGTGCGGGCCTCCCAAACCCGCACGATGTCATCGCCGCCGCCACTAACGATCCGATGACCATCCGGGCTGAACCCCACACTCAAGACGCTACTGGAATGCCCGGTAAGCGTGAGCACTTCCTCTCCAGTGCTGGCCTTCCACACCCGAACGATATCGCCGCCGCCGCCACTAACGATCCGCTGGCCGTCCGGACTGAACCCCACGCTCAAGACACCACTGGAGTGCCCCGTGAGGGTGAGCACCTGTGCGCCGGTGTTCGCCTCCCACACTCTGACGGTGTCGTCGTGGCCGCCGCTAACGATCTGCCGACCATCCGGGCTGAACCCCACGCTCAAAACACTACCGGAATGCCCAGTGAGCGTGAGGAGTTCTTCTCCAGTGCTCGCCTCCCACACCCTGACGGTGCCGTCGACGCTACCGCCAACAATCCGCTGACCATCCGGGCTGAACCCCACGTCATAGACACTACTGGAGTGCCCAGTGAGGGTGAGCACTTGCGTTCCGTTAAACGCCTCCCACACTCTAACGGTAGCATCGACGCCTCCGCTGACGATTCGCTGACCATCCGCGCTGAACGCCACACTCAAGACACTATTGGAATGCCCCGTGAGGGTGAGTACTTCTGCACCAGTACTGGCCTCCCACACTCTGACTGTAGCGTCGATGCTGCCACTTACGATCCGCTGGCCATCCGGGCTGAACCCCACACTCATAACACTATTGGCATGCCCAGTGAGGGTGAGCACCTCTGCTCCGGTACTCGCCTCCCACACTCGAACGGTATCGTCGCCGCCGCCACTAACTATCCGACCGCCATCCGGACTGAACCCCACGCTATAGACACTACCGCCGCTAACGATCCGGCGGCCATCCGGACTGAAGTCCAAGCTATAGACACTACTGGCGTGCCCAGTGAGGGTCCTTGGGAGGCGATAGGACAAATGTCCGAATTCCCACCCACGAAAATCCTCTCGTGTGGACGCTAAATGCTGTTCCGCGTAAAGCGCATTCCCAGTATCCCACTCGCGCTCCACTGAGCGTATTTGGGCAGCATACGATAACCACTCTGCCCGAGTGAGTTCCACTTGGGCGACCACCGCCGCTTCACGGGCTTCTCGCTGGAACAAAAGAGCGGTCACCGCCGCGGCGACAGCCAACACCGCAACGCCCGCCACCACGCCGAGCAACCGACGCGTGCGTTGCGTCTTGTCCTGCTCTACCGCGGCAACTGCTTCCGCTGCCTTTGCTTGGTCGGCCAAACGTTGCTTTTCTGCTTCTTGAGCTGCTTGTTCCAGTTGTTCGCGCTCGGAGCGCGCCTTGGCTTCGCCTTCCCTGGACTGTGCAACGAACTCCATCGCGAGCGGCCAACTCTCAATTGCTTCTGATTGAAACTGCAGCCATTCCTCTGCCTGCAGCAACCGCGATCCGGTATACAGGTAAGATCCGTCCCGGCTGTGTCTGTCCCAGTTCGCCGCCGCGTCGAGCAATTGGTGTAGCGTGCGTAGTGATTCGCGATCTGCGTTAAGCCAACGTCGCAGTTCACCCCAGCCGCGAATTAGCGCTTCATGCGCCACCTCGATTTGCGGCGGATCGGTTTCGCTGATCGTGATCAGTCGTCCGCTCGACAGGCGCAGCAGGACTTCTTCAACCGACTCACTCTCCCCAAGCAGCGAACGGGGAATTCGGCGGGTAGTGTCTTCCGTACCTTCGCCGAGTGTTGTCAACATCAGCATGATTCCTCGGCAGACGTCGCGTTGTCGATCGTCTGAGAGTTCCTCTTGATAAACGTGGTTCGCGTGCGTCTCAAGGGCGCCTGCAATACCTCCGATCTGCCGGTAAGAATTCACCCTCAGGCGGGCCCCTTGACTCTGTTGCCAAAGTAAGAAGAGTGTGTGCTGAAGAAGCGGCAGCGCCCCGGCGGGTTGTTGTCGCATGTCTTGCACCAGCAAGTCGATCAAGCCGTCCTCAAGTTCGAATCCGCACAGTTGAGCAGGCTGCTCGATGGCTGCCCTTAGACCGTCTTCGTGCAGGGGCGGAACAAGGTCTTGCCCATCGCCCAGCACATGGCATAGTTCCGTGTAGCCGGCGCACCTACTGTAGAAGTCGGCTCGCATCGTGATGATCACAAGCGCCCGACCACCGCGAACTTCCGTGGCATAGAGTAGATTGTTGATGAACGCTTGGCGCTGCGCGTCAAGCCCTCGCTTGCTAGTGTCGTCGCGACGCTGCGCTAATCGAAAATCAAACTGCGTAAACAGCTCCTCGAACTGATCGACGACGATTACGAATCGACTGTCCGCCGGCGTATCGTGGAGCACGGATCCGACCGCGCCGTGCAATGTACGTTTATCCTCCAGCATGTCGTCCGCGAATTCGAGCGGTTTTACCAACAGGGCCTTGGCCGCATCGTTTTGCAAGAGCGCATCCGCCAAGCTCTTAAGCGGCTCCGAACCGGGACGGAGCAAGATAATCGGCCAGTTCGTACTCCCTGGGATTCCTTTGCCGTTCCTACTCCGCCCGCTTTTCAGGGCGGGAACCAGGCCTGCACGCACGAGCGATGACTTGCCGCTCCCTGAGGCGCCGATGACGCTCACAAAGCGGTTTTCGTTGAGGACATCGGCCAAGTTCGGGGTAAGACGCTCAACGAGCCAGTCAACTTCCGAGTCGCGGCCAAAAAAGAAACGAGCATCGGCCTCCTCGAATGCTTTTAAGCCTGGATACGGACACTCGCCGACGTAGAGCGCGTTCGCAGGCGCCGGGCCAGGTGCCATCCCCAATATGCCGGATACGAGGCGATGAAACACTTGGTCATCGTCGAGTGTCCCATTGGAGAATTCCACCCAGGTTGAGTTGGTTAGGAACATCGGCAACGTGCTCTTGCGTTGACGTTGCCCGCCCGGCAAAACGACTGGGATCACACGAAACGATTGGGAGGTGCTGACTCGCCGCGAGATCGCAGCATGCATTTCTTCTGTTTGCCAGGGTCCCAAACCCGAGGGACCAATGAACACCACACAGGTCTCGGATTCGTTAAGAGCTTTCTCCAGGGCCGGTTGGCAAGCCGTACCCGGAATCAAATCCCAAACGTCCAGGAACACACTGATCTCTTTATTTATCAACCGCTTGGCCAATACCTCGACCGCCGGTTGATCCAGCGAGTTATAAGATAGGAAGGCCTGATAGCCCATCGGCAAGGATCCGCGTCCACCTGTTCAGAGGAGGATTGTAGGGCGTTACCGTTTGGAGCAAAAGAGCTTAAGGGCGCGCCAAAAAGCGCCGCTTTCTACCAGGCGCATATCTTTCATGACAAAAGCAACTCCAGCCGTTCTCGTTACCGCCTGGCGAGGCAATCGTTGGGCAATTCGCTGGGGCCAGGGCTGGCGAAGAATGCATCCTTCATCAGGCTGAGATCCGCGAAGTCCACCGACCCATTGCCGTCCAGATCGGCGTCCGGATCACTGCTGAAGAACACCGCCTTCATCGCCGCCAGATCCGCGAAGTCGACTGAGCAGTTGCCATCCAAGTCGGCGTCGCACAGATTGCCAAAGCCATCGCCGTTGCTGTCACGCTGCATCGGGTTGACCAGTAGCAGGCAGTTGTCTTGCAGGTCGCCCACGCTATCCTGATCCAGATCACCCACCGTGTTAACCACGCCCAAGGCAAAGTACAGTACATTCCCCACCGCATCGCCCTCGGTGACGGTAAATACCACCAGATCCACATCCTCCACGGCAGGCGGCTCGGGCTTGAATCCAAGATAGCTGTGAATGCTCGCGGACAGATCGATAAACACCATTTCGAACAGGACGCCGTTGAACAACAGCTCCTCGTCATCTCCATCATTCGGGTTGGGGTCTTGCTCGAAAGCGCCCACGCTCAGAGCGCCCGCGGTCCACGTGTCTATCATCGTGCCTGGCAGCACTGGCTCACCCAAAATGGAGGTCAACAGCACAGCCGACTCCACATCGAGGGTCACGTTGTCCTGCATGTTCACGGACACTTCCAAGCTGTCTACCTCACCCGCACCCACGAACAACGTGGACGCAAACGGTGCCCCCAGGAACTTGAAATTTCGCTCGGTCGGCTCGAACACAACCTCACTGGACTGCATCGCACTGGTACCGTAACGGAAAATACCGGCGAACTCGCTACCTACCCCTAGACCGGCGAACTGTCCCGTCCCTGTGTCCGTATCCACCAGTACCACATCGCCAATAAAGCTGGCGCTGCGACTCAAGGGCGCATCCAGTGGCTGGCGCGTCGCCAGCCCACCCAGTGCGTCGGTAATGCCAGGGCCTACTTGGGTCTGCACACCGGTCAGCGGGTCCATCCGAAACAGCGAGGTGCTGAAATTGCTGTGATAGAGGTTGCCGTCGGGGGCGAAGTCCAGGTCGTCGA
>CBDUQI010000195.1:0-11153 GCA_965369325.1 uncultured Gammaproteobacteria bacterium | reverse complement strand
GCTTAACCCCTGGGTAGCCGTGATCGACTTTGACAGTATGCACGGCATCAGCACGCACTGGCTGGCTGAAGCGCTCTCCGGGCCAGGCGTCGGCGCCGAGCTGTACTACCTGGACGATCCGGTGTTGGAGCCGCTAGGTGAGGACATTACCGATCTGCACGTGCTGGCCAAGCTGTGCACCATTACCGACGCGCTCGACACCCTTGGGCGAATCGCACCCACTGTCATCAACATGAGCTTCGGGCGCACACCAGGCATCGACGATGCCACTGATTCGGACAATTGCGAGGGCGACCGTGTGTCTTGCCAGGTCGCCAAAGTGGCAGCCCACCTGCGCCACCAGGGCAGCACCCTCATCGCCGCTGCTGGCAATCACAAGACCACCCTATTTCCCGCCCAACTGAACGAAGTGCTGGCCGCCGGCTCGCTAGAGCTGAATACGTTTTTCAAAACCGGGCAGGCGCTTGGCACCTGGGAGTCGCCCGAAGCGGTCCAGGCCAACATTCCCGGCAATGCGCTGTGTTTACGCGGCGGCTGGCCGGCACCCGCCGGCTCCTCATACTCCAGCGCTATGCTGAGCGGCTGGATCGCCCACACGCTACACGCCAACCCACAGATTGACGCCTACGAAGGCAACTGGCAACCGCGCTACTCGCCGGCCAACGGTTGCTACGAGTTGGCCCAAGGCGACCTGGCCTACGCCGGCTGCAACCCTGAGGTGAACGATATCTTTGACGGGCTGCAGAACGGCGGTATCGGCAGTTGCTGGGAGGCAACCAAGCCCAATACGATTTTCTCAGACAGCACCGGCGAACCGCAGCCACAACCTCAGGTGTCGCCGTTTGATGAATGGGTGGCGGGCAATGGGCCGCTGCCCGAGTCCGATCCATGCGTGCCCTGCGTGGGCAATATTCAAGCCGGTCCGGTCGGCGATCTGCTGATCAACATGTCACAGTCCAACAGCCTGCCCTCGGCGCTGAGCCTGGATAAGGTCTACCTTCGGGTTAACCAAGACTTCTACCCCTTGCCACTGACCGCCGTGGAACTGGACTGGATACACAGCGCGCAGGTGAATCACCTGAATCTGCCAGGATGGGGCTCGCTAGTGACCGGCGGTACCCCGTCCTCGCTGTTGTTCGTGCTAAAAGAAGCCACCCAGAGCACTCCGTGCGATTCGCCGCCCGCCACCGGGTGCATGTGGACATCTACGCCGTTGTACTTTCCATCGACGTAGCCGCCATGGCCGCTGGTGTGCGTCAGCGAGCGTAAACCAGTGTGCCGCGCTGGCTTGCATAGGCGCGCCGGGCGAGGCTCACCCCGGCCAACGCGACCAACCCGGCCAGCAACAGCAACGGCGTGCTCGGTTCCGGCACCTGCGTAGCGCTGGCGCTAGCGTAGTACTCATCGGCCAGCGCGCCCCATTGATAGTAGTTGCGGCCAACGCCGTAATCACCGTAGAACCAAAGCCCAAGCGTATCGGTAAACAGCGCATTGCTGCCCACCGCCGCCAGCAAACTGGTGACATCCAGCGTAATCTCATAGCGTGCGGAATCCGCACTGCTCATGATCGACAAGCCCTCGTCGAAATAGGTCCAGTTGTTGGTACCGAACGCGTTTACGCGGGTGCTGTTATTCCCAAACCAGAAGGTAAAATCGTTGCTGTCTGGGTAAGCGCCGTCATCTGAGAGCGTTAGCCAGAACATGTCCCGCTCCCGTGGTGGGCGTGAGGCCGGAGCATCCAGGGTGAGACCAAAGCCGAACAGATTGCTCTGATCGTTATAGGTAAGGGTGAGGTTACCGCTCCCGCCGCCCGCCTCAGCCGAAGGCACAAAGCTGTCGTCGTAGGTGTAAAGGGTGGCCTGGGCGGCGCCCGCGTAAAGGCTCAGCACACTTACTGCGGCGGCCAGTCGTTTCCCTGAATCCATGTTCACTCCCTGTTATCAGCCTCGCCGTGCGCGCGGGCAGTCTGGCGCGTCCTGCCTGGCCAAATGATGGGCCGGCAACGGCGAGCGATGGCTTAAATCCATTTCAGTCCAAGGCGATGTATCGGCCGTCGGCACGCATTCTTAACGCAGCAGAGGGTCTTTATCGGCATGGCCGCAGCTATTTAACTTATCCATATGTTGCTAATTTCATACAATTTGTGAATATTTTTATCACTGATCGGCCGGCAATAGTTCAGCCAAAGCGGACTCCGCGCGCTAACGCTGACGGCTGAGCAGACGAACTCCACCCGAGAGCACATACGGCTGAGGCGAACGCCCACGTAAACATCGTTTCTATCTGTTTATAAAGATAATTATCAAACGAAACTATCGCAATCAAAGCGCAATATGTTGAACCGACTGGGAGGTAGACTGTCAGATCATGCGCTGACCACCAGCCAATATCAGGCGGCCAGCGTGAAGTGTGGAGGCACTTCGCCAACCTATTCGTTGTCAAAATACGACATGGATGTTGGATATTGGCGACACTGAGGGAAAGGGGATTTTCGATGTCATTTACGAAACTGTGCGTTGGGTTCACCCGCGCCAAGCGCCGTATCCCGGCCGACGTCGGCCAAACGGCAATCGCATTGACGGCTACGGCCTTGGCGCTCACATCGATGGGCGCTGGCGCAGCTACCAATGCAGCAAGCGAGGTTATCAACAACGCCAGCGCCGAACATGCAGCCGTGTACTTTGAGCCCAATCACGGCCAGGCTGCGCAGCCCGTTCAGTTCCTGGCGCGGGGACAGCATTCTCTGCTGCTATTGAGCGGAACCGAAGCGGTATTCGCCCAGCCTAAAGCCGACGCGGAAGGCGCGGATGAGGCGCCGGCCAAGGCGTGCCCAGGCGTACGCATGCAGCTGGTGGGCGCACGTGATGCACAGCCGGTTGGCCAGCATCCGACGGGTGGCAACAGCCATTACTTTGTGGGCGCAGATCCCAAGGGCTGGCACAGCAATGTGCCGCATTTCGCCCGCCTGTACTACGACGATGTGTATCCCGGAGTCGACCTTGTTTATCACGCCGAACGCGGCCAACTGGAGTACGACTTTGTGCTGGCGCCAGGCGCCGACCCAACGCGCATCGCGCTGAGTTTTGACGGCGACACGGGCGTGCGTATTGGCGATGACGGTGCACTGCATGTACAGCGCGCCTGCGGGCAGGCGATACGCCACCACGCCCCGGTGGTGTGGCAGGATATCGGTGACAAACGTCACCCCGTCGCCGGGCGCTTCGCGCTTGATGCCGATGGCACAGTGCGTTTTGCACTGGCCCAACACGACCGGCTGGCCTCGCTCACCATCGACCCGGTGCTTGAATTTGCGTCCTACCTGGGCGGTGCAGCGGTGGATAACGCCGGTGACATCGGCGTTGACGATGCAGGTTTCATGTACGTGGCGGGGGTAACACCGTCAGTGGACTTCCCCGTAGCCGGTGCCTTTCAGGGCACTAAGGGCGGCGGTGTGGACGTTACTGTCACCAAGATAAATCCCGCCACAGGCGCGGTGGTGTACTCCACCTACTTCGGGGGTTTCTCCAACGAGTTTGTGCCGATTCGCCTGGCAGTCTCGCCCACCGGCGAAGCGGCCTTTGCGGCCGGCACCATCTCGCAGGATATCCCGCAGGTGAACGCGTTCCAGGCTAAGCCGTTAACCGCGGCCTCATTGGCCAGCGGCACCACCTTTATTGCACGCCTGAGTGCGGACGGCAGCGCGCTGGTGCACTCATCGTATCTGGGCGGTGGACTGAGCCTGTCGGCCGGACTGGGCGGCGCGTTCGAAGAAGTTCGCGGGCTGGACTTTGATGCGCAGGGCAACCTCTATATCGCCGGCTCCACCACATGGACAGACTTCCCCGCTACTCAGTCGCTGAACGGTCGTCCCTGCCTGGGCGCTGCCGCGCCCGTCCCTCAGGACGGTTACGTAGCAAAAGTCACGGCGGCTGGCGCGCTGGAGTTTGCTGTATGTGTGGGCGGAAATGCGCAAAGTACCGGGCGCGGCCTAACGGTGGACGATGCCGGGCAGATCTACCTGGTCGGCTGGACCACGGCAACCGACTTCCCGCTGGTGAACCCGCTGCAGGGCGTACTGCGCGGCGGTCGTGACGCCTACATCACTAAACTGGATGCCAGCGCGTCAACGGTGCTGTACAGCACCCTGCTTGGTGGGCCGTCATTCAATGACTTTATCCAGGACATCAAAGTGGACTCCACCGGCGCCATGATCGTGGGCGGGCAGACCTCCTCAGCCAACTTCCCGGTGGTCAACGCAGATCGCCCCAACTTTGGCGGCCCGGTCGGTACGTTCGAAGGGTTCGTTTCCAAGCTCACGCCAGCGGGTAATGGGTTGGTGTTCTCCACCTATGTGGGTGGCTCGATCGATGCCGGCTTTGGCGATGAGGTGTGGAGCATCGGCCTGGATGCGGCGGATAATATTTACGCCGTCGGGCAAACCGGCGCCACCGACTTCGCCGTCCTGAATGCCGTGCAGGCCACCAAAGGCGGGCGCAGCGACCTGATCGCATTGCGCTTCACCCCGGCGGGCGTGCGCGACTTCTCCACCTTCCTGGGCGGCGCTGGTTTTGAAACCACCCAGCCGCGTGCGGTCACCAACAGCGCGGGCGACATCTTCGTTGCCGGGTGGACGCAATCCGCCGACGCACCACTGGTGAATCCCATCCAAGCAGTGTTGCCCGGGCAACAGTCTTATTACGTGGCTAAGATAAGCATGGATGAGGCGGGCAACGGCGCAGGCGCCAAGGTCGACGCCGCCCCGGTGCCGAACGAGACGGCACAGGACCTGATCAACAACGTTCACGATCCAGCAGGGCGAATGATCCGATAGCCCGCCGGCGGGGCGCCACGCGAAATCGCTGGCGCTCCGCCTTTAGCCGCTTGCACCATGCGCGTGCCGGTCTGCGAGTCTCAAGCGTTGTTGAGGGTCGCTGCATCCAGTTATCATGAGGAATGGATGAGGAAGCGCAAATCACTCAACTGCTGTGCGCTTGGCGCGATGGCGATCAGCAAGCGTTGGCGCAACTCACACCTCTGGTCTACGAAGAACTAAAACGCCTAGCCAGAAACGCCTTCAAGGGCGAGAATCCCGGGCATACGCTGCAGCCGACAGCGCTGGCCCACGAAGCTTATGCAAAACTGATCAAGGCCGATGTGCCGTGGCAGGATCGTGCGCATTTTTTCGCACTGTCGGCCCGTATGATGCGCCGCATATTGATCACTCACGCCAAGGGGCGCAGCGCAGCCAAGCGCGGCGGCGACGAGCATCCCGTTACCCTGCGTGAAGACTTAGTGGCTGGCAACGCGAGCGGGCTGCGACTGCTTGAACTGGACGAGACGTTGTCACGACTGGCTGAATTTGATGAGCGCAAAGCGCAATTAATCGAGCTGCAGATTTTTGGTGGCCTCACCTTCGAGGAGATGACGGAGGTCACGGGCGTGTCGAGCAGCACCATCCACCGTGACCTGCGACTGGCCAAGGCCTGGCTCAAGAACGAACTAAGCGCCAACGCGTAAGCCGGTTGCGTAACGCGGGCTGCGCAGTGTGTTCCATAGGATGGATGAGTAGTTGTATGTCTGATTTTTCGCGCGCCCTAACGGGCTTGTTCGTTTTACTTTTGGCCGGTTGCGGTGCTGCGCCAGACACGCCAAAGCCACCTGCACCACAAGCCACCGGCACGCAGCTGCCGGTGCCAGGCAAGGCCACTGGCGCCACCGCACGGGCCAACGCCAATTTTGGCCAAGGCCTGCCGCTAGCTGATCAGAGCGATTTTGAAGACGCACGACGTGGCTACATCGCCTCGATCGAACCTGGGCGCATCACCGACGAGCAAGGCAACGTAGCATGGGATGCCTCTGCTTATGACTTCCTGCAAAAAGAGGCGCCCGCCACGGTCAACCCGTCGCTTTGGCGCCAGGCCCAGCTCAACGCCATACACGGTTTGTTTGAGGTGGTAGATGGTATCTACCAGGTGCGCGGCTACGACATCTCGGTGATGACCGTGATACGCGGCACTAAGGGCTGGATTCTAGTCGACCCATTGCTATCACAACAAACAGCCGCCGCCGCACTTAATCTGGTGCAGCGCTCGCTGGGCGCACGCCCGGTGAGCGCGGTGTTGTTCACCCACAGCCATGCGGATCATTTTGGCGGCGCCCGTGGCGTGCTCACAGATCAGGCCATCGCCTCGGGCGATGTCCCGATCATTGCGCCGGCCGGATTCGTCGAAGCCGCGATCGCCGAGAACATACTGGCGGGCAATGCGATGGCGCGGCGCGCAAGCTTCCAGTTCGGCAACATTCTAAAACCCGGTCCCACCGGCCCGGTAGACACGGGCATCGGGTCGGGTTTGTCACATGGCAACATCGGACTGGTGGCCCCTAACGATACTGTTTCCCGCACGGGCGAAACCCGCAGCATTGATGGCATAGAGTTTGTCTTTGTCGACGCGCGGGGCACCGAGGCGCCTGCGGAGTTCATGTTTTATCTCCCGCAGTTTGGCGCATTGCACACGGCCGAAGTGGCCACCGGCACTATGCACAATGTGCTGACCTTCCGCGGCGCACTGGTGCGCGATGCGCTAGCCTGGGCCAAGCGGATCAACGATGCGATTGACCTGTTCGCAGACAAGTCCCAAGTGGTGATGGCCTCACACAACTGGCCAACGTGGGGCACGGAGAACGTACGCAAGTATCTGGAGCACCAGCGCGATGCCTACCGGTACGTGCACGATCAGACGCTGCGCCTAGCCAACAACGGGCTGACGATGCACGAGATTGCCGAGCAGATCGGCGAGCCCGGGTTTATGCGCGAGGACTTTTCGGTGCGAGGTTACTACGGCACCATGAACCACAACGCCAAGGCTACCTATCAACGCTACTTCGGGTGGTGGGACGGGGTGCCGGCCAACCTTAATCCGCACCCGCCGGTGGCGCAGGCTGAACGCTATGTGAAACTGGCCGGGGGCGCGCAACGGATGCTCGACAATGCTGCGCAGGCCTACGCGGACGGCGACTACCGCTGGGTCGCCACCGTGATGAACCATCTGGTTTTTGCCCAGCCGGATCACGAAACCGCGCGTGCGTACCTAGCCGGCGCTTACGAGCAATTGGGCTACCAGGCCGAAAGCGGCATGTGGCGCAACTACTACCTCACAGCCGCACATGAACTGCGCGAGGGCTTTGATAGCAGCCGCAAGATCAACCTGGCCAACCGGGACTTCGTCAATGCACTGCCCACCAGCGAGTACTTCGATGCACTTGCCGTTCGGGTGAACCCCGAGAAGACCGATGGCGACAGTAGCGTGAACTTTATCTTCTCAGACACCGGCGAGAAGTTTGGTGTGCGGATCGCGGACGGCGTGGCCATTCACTCCCAGGACGCACTGTTTGACGAAGCGGGCACCACCGTCACACTGGCACGCAGCGATCTGGATGCCATCATGCTGGGGGATGCCACTTTTCAGGGCAAAATCATGAGTGGCGCAATTGACATAGACGGCAACCCGCTCAAGCTCATCGGCTTTCTCAAATCGCATGACCAGTTTGAATACTGGTTTAACGTGGTTACGCCGTAATCCACCCTTACCGGCCGTCATAACCAGCACGGCAACTGCCGCCGCCAGCACGCGTTGAGGCGAATGCGGGTGCTATGCGTTTGTTGCCCGTGCCAGCGGATAGCTTGTAAACGATCGTGACGTCCGCTCCCTGGTTTGTCGAATACCCACTTTTTCAGCTATATCGGCCTTGCCGCGCCTGCTCCACGCGGAATTGCGGGCCGCATCGACGATCAAGTGCCTCCTTTACATTCAATAACTTACCTCACTCACTACCTAAAGGGATTGTAGCCACCTAGTTGACTTTTTATAAGTGATGGTTATTAATTCATATATAAATGCACTTTTTGCGTTCATATATAACAAAGAGAAAGGGGAAAGTAATGTTTCACCAATGGCTATCTTCAAGCCAGGGTTCCGGGTTGCGATCATTATTGATAGGCGGAATCGCTATCTGTGGCGGCCTGCTCAGCGCATCGGCCATCGCTCAGTCCGGCAACGGCGCGATCGGCGACCGCATCTGGACTGACACCAACTCAAACGGTATCCAGGATGTAGATGAACCCAATCTGGGCTCAGTCACCATCTTTATTAACTTATACACCTGTGACGGCGACTTCGTCGCCTCCGACACCTCAAATTTTGCGGGCGACTACGGATTTAGCGGGCTGGATGCCGGTTGCTACGTGGTCGAGTTTGTCTCGCCGCAGGATCTGCCACTGACCGCCCAGGACGTCACCGTCGACACACTGGACAGCGACGCCGATCCCACGACCGGCTTCACTGATCAGATTCAACTGGCCGATGGCGAAGTCCGCACGGACGTCGACGCCGGCTTTCGCAAACGTGATGGCCGCGAACTGGGTGATCGCTTCTGGGAAGACCTGAACGCCAATGGCGAGCAGGACCCGGGCGAGCCAGGCATTGCGGGCGTGCCGGTAAGCTTGCTGGATTGTGCCGGCAACCTGCTGGATACCCGGGTGACAGACAGTAACGGCATGTATCTGTTTTCAGATCTCGATGCCGGCTGCTACGTCGTCGATTTCGACCCACCGAACAATTGCATTGTCACGCTGCGCGACGCGACCAATGATGCCGAGGACAGCGATATCAATCCGGTCACCGGGCGCACCGGGCAGATTGATCTGGGCCCGGGCGACTCAGATCTGACCAACGACGGCGGCTGCTACTTCCCCGCTGCGCTGGGCGATTTTCTCTGGCATGACGTTAACCGCAACGGCATCCAGGAAGCCGGCGAGCCGGGCATCCCGGACAAACTGGTCGTACTGCTGGATGCGGACATGCAGCCCACCGGCATGACCACCACGACGGATGCGAATGGGGAGTACTTGTTTGACGGGCTCACCCCGGGCGTTTACTTCGTGCAGTTTATGGCACCCGACGGTTTCGTCTTCACGGTGCCCAATGCAGGCGGTAACGACGACCTCGACAGCGACGCCAACGGCAATGGCAAGTCGCCAGCCGTGGTTCTGGAATCTAACGAGACCGACCTGAGCATTGATGCAGGTGTCTACGAGCCAGCCAGCCCGGCGATCACATTGGAGAAATCCACCAACGGGATGGATGCGGATGATCCCACCGGACCGTTTATCGCCGTCGGCGATCCGGTTGTGTGGGAGTACGTGGTCACCAATACCGGCTCAATTGCACTGTTCAACCTAAACGTCACTGACGATCAGGGTGTGGATGTCAGTTGCCCCGGCACCACGCTGGCCCCAGGCGACAGCATGACCTGCACCGCCAACGGCACCGCCGTTGCCGGGCAGTATGAGAATCTGGGTGAGGCCTGTGCCGACTCAGACGGTGGCCAGGTCTGCGACGATGACCCCAGCCACTACTTCGGTCCTGAGCCGGGCATCGACATCGAGAAAGCAACCAATGGCGAGGACGCCGACAATCCGCCAGGCCCAAGCGTGCAGCCGGGCAGCGTGGTGAACTGGACGTACCTCATCACCAATACGGGCAACGTCGCGTTAACTAACGTGCTGGTCTTAGACGATCAGGGCGTGGCAGTTGCCTGCCCGCGCGATGAGCTGGGCGTGAACGAGTCGATGACCTGCACCGGTCAGGGCAGCGCTATCATCGGCCAATACGCCAATTTGGGTATGGTCTGTGGCGACTCGGTGGTGGGCGAGGTTTGCGATGACGACCCCAGTCATTACACCGGCGTCACCCCGGGCATCAACATTGAGAAGGCGACCAATGGCCAGGATGCGGATTCCCCGCGTGGTCCACGTATTCTGATTGGCGGCAACGTCACCTGGACGTACGTGGTAACCAATACCGGCGAAGTACTGCTTAGCGATGTATTGGTGCTGGATGACCAGGGGGTGAACGTGACCTGCCCCAGCGATGCAATGGCACCGGGCACCTCCATGACCTGTATTGCTACCGGCACCGCCATTGCGGGCCAGTACGCCAATGTTGGCATGGTCTGCGGCAATACGCCGGCCGGTGAGGAGATCTGTGATGACGATCCAAGCCACTACTTTGGTGTTGCACCCGGTGTGGATATCCGCAAGAACGTAGAAGGACCGGATGTCATCACCTATGTGCGGGGCGATACCGCCACGTTCGACATTACCGTGACCAACACCGGCAACCTGCCACTGCGCAATGTCGTGGTGAGCGATCCGCTGGTTAGCGCCTGTGAACGGACCACCGCAGTGCTGCCTCCGGGCGCCACCGTCACCTACACCTGTGCGACCACCGCCGACATCGGCTTCAACAATGAGATATGTGTTGATGCTGTGGGCGCTGGCATCCCGGTGAACGACTGCGACACCTCCGAGGTGGAGGTCATCGATATCGACATCCGCAAACAGGCCGAAGGGCTAGACTCTCAGATGGTACCGTTCGGCGGCACCGTCACCTGGCAGATCGTGGTGACCAACACTGGCAGTTCCGACCTTGAGAACGTCGAGGTTACCGACGAGATGTCGCCCCAGTGCGATGTGATCATTGGTGACTTGGCCGTCGGTGACAGCTTCGCCTACTCCTGCGAGGCCACCAACGTGGTCATGGGCTTCCTGAATGTTGCCAAAGCCACCGGCTCGCGCAACGAACGCATGGTGATGGACAGCGACCCGTCCGACGTCATGGTGGTGCAGCCTGCCTGCGAGTTGGAGGTGGACATGACCTGCGCCATCGTGCAACCGCCGTCAAGTGACTACCAGTGCGACAAGCCTATCGACGTACTCACGTTTATCTGGGACGGTAACCAGAACGTGCGGATTATCGCCTACAAAGGTGACACCGACGAGGACGTGCTGGCCGATATCGACAACATCGCACCGGGCCAGGAAATCTCCGTCAGCGGCTACGACGGGGCACCCAACGATGTGTTCTTTGAAGTCTTCGACGCCGGCACCAACAACAAGCTTGGCGAATCGAACTTCCACCTGTCCTGCTCGGATGATGAGATGGATGGACCGGAAGACTGCGGCATGCCGCAGGGCAACGGAAAGGGCAACGATAACGACCTGATCAACCAGTGGTTGCTCGAAGGCATTGTGGATGCAGGCGGTGTATTGGATTGCACCTCCAACCCGCAACCGCCCAGCCAGTCGTGCGAGT
>CBDUQI010000194.1:0-11245 GCA_965369325.1 uncultured Gammaproteobacteria bacterium | reverse complement strand
GCTCCACACTCACCCGTTGGACATCTTCTCCAGCCACAGGCTCTGAAACCTCTGACTGGTACGGTCCCAGCATTCAACAAAGTTCCCGTGATCTGCTGCCTCGGTACTGCGCGTTTTCTGAAGCTTCCCAAGCAGCTCGATATCCTGTCTGTTCACTTCATTGAGCACCGCCTGCAAGGACAATCGGTCCTCGGCGAAACCCTCATCCTGCGCATCGGCATGAACGACATACACCGATAGTGTTTCGGTGATTTGAGTTGCCGAGGCAGGTCTGACGAAAATCGTCTGTACCCAACAGGGATCGACAAAAAACAGTGTATTAGGAAACAGATAAAACCATTGTTGACTGGCTTTGCGCTCTTCTGGAATTGTCTCAAATGAGGGTAGTGGCTTGGTGGCCTTCGGCGGTTTATGATTGGCGCCGTTCGCCAATCTAAGCCCCAGAATATCGTCGGATAACCTTAGATCCTGCTGACCAAATATCGACTTGACACCGCTCGCCTGAGGATGAAGAAACGGCACGTGATAGCCGTCCAAGAAGTTATCGACGGCCAACTTCCAGTTCGCCTTGCACCGATAGTCTGTTACGCCCACCAAACTGAGATTGTCGGCATGATAATCGCTCAGGTAAGTATCCAGCGGACCAATAAAGCTGGAAAAATCCACCGCCTTACCTGATATGTTAACGAATATGATGTCCCACCAAACCGCGAACCGCACGGGTCGCAGGCCTCTTGCCTTCTTCTCGCCCGGCGTCATTGGGATATTGGGCTCACCGTGAAAAAACGGCGCACCCAACAAGTCGCCGTCCAGCTTGTACGACCATCGATGGTAAGGGCATACCAGAGCGCTCAGCTTGCTGCACTGGCGCTCCACAACAGGCGCGCCTTTGTGTCGACACACGTTGTGGAACACACGGACCTCACCATCACGCACCCTTACGGCCAGCAACGAGTAGCCGGCGATCTCGACCGGTAGCGCATCTCCGCGCTCGGGGATTTGCTGCGCACTGGCAAGACCCACCCATCCTTGCGCAAACAAAATATTTCGTTCAGCTTGATAAATGTCCTGGTCGATGAACACAGACGCTGGCAAGCCGCGTGCCCGCACCGTATCAGTATCTACTTCTTGCAATTTCTTCATCGTCCGTCCCGCATGCTCTACAGTGCTCAAAGGAGAAGATTTGCGAAGAGCGCAAGCAACGGCAAGGCGATAAGCGTTCGGATAAAGAAAATGGCGATTAGGTGAGCGTTCGACAGAGGAATCTCAGTCCGCTTGATCAGAATTGCAGTTTCCGCGAAGAAGATCAGCTGCGTGACAGACAGGCCTGCCAGTACAAAACTTGCCACAGTATTGTCAATATCCCCGGCGATTATCGCGGGAATAAACTGATCCAGAAGCCCCACAATGACACCGGGAGAGACGCTCGCAGCCTCGGGCACCCGTAACAGTTCCAACACCGGAATCAACGGATAGCTCAGCAGTTGGAACACCGGCGTATGGTGGAAGATTACGAGCGCCAGAAATTCGATCGTCATCGCCGCCGGCATCATCATCAGGAAGATATCCATCATGGCCAGCGCGCCCTTCCCGAGCGCTGCATGCGGGGCATCCGCTTTAGCCGCGACGTTCAGCGCCTGCTCTGTCGCCCAACGAAATCGCGTCACATCCCCCTGCACCACCTCATTCAGTTGCTTGCCGACAGGTGCGTGATATTCGTCCCGAAACAGGGAAAGCGGTGGCAGCTTGGGGGTAAGGATGGCGCAGACAACGCAGATGAAAATCATGCTGGCGTACAGTTGGAAAAAATACTCTCCAACGCCCGCAATTTGCGCCACAAAGACGACAAACGGTATGGAGACAACGGAGAAGTTGGTCGAAATAACGGCCGCCTCCCTGGCCGTGTAGTAGCCGCGTTCATACTGACGACCCGTCATTATCACCGCGATGCTGGATGAGCCTACCCAGGAGGCAAGCGTATCAATCGTAGCCCGACCAGGAAGGTTAAACAGCCTGATGAAGGTTCGTCGAAACAGCGTGCCGATAAATTCGAGGAAGCCATAGTCCGTCAGGAACGGCAAAAACAAACAACCCAGGCCGATCAACAGAAAGATGAGACCGGCCACATCGATATAGGCGGTTACCCCGGTCTGCTTACTCACTATCCAGTCTGGACCAACACCAAAGAATGTCGCCAGCGAGAAAACCCCACCGCTGATCGCGAACGCACACCAAACCCAATGCTTTGCGATCAAGTGTTTTGAGCCCGGCAACCGTTCGGCGAAAGCTCTGGGCGTTAGATTATAGAGCACCGATAAAACCGCGCCGATAACGAATATAGGCACAGTAAACAACGCCATATGTTCGCCAATCAGGCCTTTAAGCGCGTTGACGACGATCCCCAATACGATGGTGCCGGCGCCCTCGTAATAGACTGGAATGAGAAACAGAAAGACCCCGAATGCCGAACAGCCCAGGAATTTGACGCGCGCCCGGCGCCTTTCGCTTCCTTCCAACGCGGTTGCCTCACCCGATTCGATCATCTTCTCCTTTTTTACATGGCCACAAAGGCGCATGGCCAAGCCGAGATACTCTCTCGTCGTTGCAACGCCAACTATGCTGGAGTATTTGCCAGCGCGAGCATTGCGTTGAGCAGCACATTGCAGCCAGCCTCCACATCCGCCTGCGTGGCATTTTCGGCTTCGTTATGCGAGATACCACCTTCACAAGGAATAAAAATCATCGACGCTGGAACCACTTTTGAAACATATACCGAGTCATGCCCCGCACCAGAGGTCATCTCCAGATACGAAAAACCCAGACGCTGCGTGGAATCACGTACTGCCGCTATGCATTCATCATTGAACACAACGGCTGGCGAACGCCATTCATCGCGCACCTCGCAGCCTAGTTGTCGCTTGTGACATGCTTGCGCTGCGATGTCACGAAAACGCGCATCCATCTCATCCAGCGTCTGCTGAGACGGATGGCGCAGGTCAACGGCAAGAACCAGTGATTCCGGCACTGTATTGCGGGCGCCAGGGACTGCCTTGATATCACCGAAGGTCACACGCGACTGCGGGCCGTAACGCTCTATCAGGGCGTACAACTCCGCGACAATTTTGTGTAACGCCATAAACGGGTCGTGACGATCTTCCATCGGGGTCGGCCCCGCATGCACCGGTTGGCCAGTGATGATCAGATCATACCAATGCATGCCCTGCACACCGCCAACCACGCCAATTTGCCGCCCCTCCTTTTCTAGGATAGGGCCCTGCTCAATATGGACCTCAAAGAAACCTCTCACTGGGTGGGGCTGGCAGGCCACCGCCCCAAGATACCCAGTTCGCCGAAGCTCTTCTTTGATAGTTTTTCCCTGTTTGTCGGCGCGATTGTGTCCATACTGCAAGTCGAACGCCCCGCCCCACACGCCCGACCCGATCATCGCCGGTGAGAACCGCGCGCCTTCTTCGTTAGTCCATATGCAGGCCTCAACCGGCGCGAGCGTCTGAATGCGCTGATCGTTAAGGCTACGGATCACTTCCAGCCCCGCCAGCACCCCATACACGCCATCGAACTTGCCGCCCGTGGGTTGCGTATCGATGTGTGAGCCGGTCATTACCACCGGGAGATGCTCATGCGCGCCGGCGCGGCGAGCAAAGATATTTCCCATCTGGTCAATACGAACGGCACAACCAGCCTGCTTCGCCCAATCGATGTACAGATCGCGTGCTTGTTTATCCAGGTCCGTCAACGCCTGGCGGTTGCAGCCGCCCTTGGCGGTGGCACCCACCTGAGCCATTCGCATGAGACTATCCCAGAGGCGTTGGCCATCAATGCTCAACTCACTGGTCACCACCGGCGCGTAAACTCGCTAAAGGCTAACAACGGTGCTTTCTGTCGAGCGCACGGACGGGCGGCATGCTCAGACGGCATCACGGCGCAGTGGCTGGCACATACAATGTAAACTACCGCCGCCTTTTGAAATCATGGAAATATCCGGAGAATAAACGAACAGCCCGTGCGCCTGGCAACGTTCTTTGAGCAATTTCGCTTCGCTCGGAAGAATCACCTTGTCATTGCCCAGCGCCACGACGTTGCAGCCGAGATTCATGGCATCCCTAAAAGGGATATCAACAATTTCAATGTTCTTTGATTTCACCCAATCAACCAGCTCTGGCTCAACGACGTCTGTGCACATCGCCGCCAGCCCTTCCGTCAACATCACAAAGAACACGTCCGAGTGAACAAAAAACGGGTCGAACTTGTACGCATGAAATTCCCAGCCTTCTGACTCAACCCATCCCGACATCTGATCGATCGCCGATTTAGACGTGCGATCCGTATCGGAGTAACCGCATAACATCACGCCAGGTTTAACCACCTGAAGATCGCCACCCTCAAACGCGCCAGCGGAGATCATGTCGTAAATGGGGATATTGTTCTCGTGGTAGAACTTAATCACCGGGGCGTACTCTCCCCGGCGCCAGGGATGGCCCATTTGCGTCACGACGGCGCCCCACGGGGTCATCACGGACGAGTCGCGGGCGAAAATCTGATACGGCAGATTCGGGTCGGCGTCCAACACATGTACTCTTACGCCGGCATCTTTGTAACACGCGCTCATTTGCGCATGTTGGTCGAGTGCCACAGCACTATCAAACTTCCACCCCAGCCGAATCGATCGCCTGGAGACCGAACTGGTCTCCAGCCAATGGTAGTAATCTGGCGGCCCCAGCAGGACGTCACGCAACACGCCGTACTCTGAGTTCATCCCCCAGTCTTCAAGCTCGGCGGTACCGCCTCCGTCCATTCTGTTCTTAAACGTAAAATCGCTCACATACTTTCCTTTGGACGCGCCTAACCTTGGCCTGGGGCGAGCCGTGTCGCCATCATGAAGGCCTCTTTACATCCGGATTATTCCATAGATGACCATTTTGATCAGGTGGAGCGCACGACACGCGGGTTGTCTACAGGGTTTTCAGATAGGCGACCAGCCGCTCGCGTTGCTGCTGGTTCAACACCGCCGCCAACTGTCCATGGGTATCGTTGGGGTTGATGCTCAGCACGTCCATTAGTGTCTGCGCGGAACCATTGTGCAGGTAGGGCGCGGTTGCCCAAACGGCGCGAAGGCTGGGCACATTAGCGGGCGCCAGCCCGGTGCCGATGCCCTCCTCGATAGTGAGCAACTGAGGGTCGTCGGGGATAAACGCGGGCGCTGCGTGACAGGTGGTGCAACCCGCCGCTCCTTCGAACAGCGCCTTGCCTGCCTGAGCGATCGGCGCCAATGAACCGTCCTGATTTAGATAGATACTCTGCGGCGGCTGGCGGCTGGCCAGAAACACCTCTATCAGATCCTGCGCACCCGGGAAGGTGCCCAGGCCAGTGCTGTTGTGGTTGTTGACCGCGCCGCCCACGATGCCACTTAGCAACTGACTGTTGCCAGTGCTGCCGTAAGGGGCGGTATCGGCCAGTCCCCACATCACCGGCACCTGGCGTGGGCGATCCAGATTGTCCCCGCCGATATCTACATGACAGGTGTAGCAGGTGACGCGATTGGGGGTGGCGACATTGCCATTGAATAGATTCACGCTGCGAAAAAACCAATCTCCATCTTCTTCTGGACTCAACGCACCTGACAAAGGCACACGCGGGCTGCCGGACCATGCCAGCGCGATTTCGCTCGCACGGGTAAAGCTTCCGCCCGAAAGATCGATGCTCACGATGCTCTCACGGAAATAATTGGCGACGTACAGTTTGTCCGGCCCGCTAATGCCGGGGACAAACGCGGCATCCTGGGGTGTTGCAGAAAACTGAAACGGTGCAAGATCAACGTTCGCCAGCAAGGTGCCAGCGTTATCACTGAACAATACGCTGCCGGTAGAGGCCGCCACCACCGCATTCAGATTGTCCGCGACCGCCATATCGATGTAATCAGTGGCGGTGTCTTCATGCTCGGTGCCGAGCAGAGTGGCAGACTGTGGATCGACGCGCAGCACGCGATTGAATCCTTCGAGACCCGGCACGCCTTGGGAACGCTCGAACGTGGGCACACGCAGCGATCCATCGCTCGCGAGCACCACGTCCGCGGGCAACCCAAGCAGGCGCAGCCGATTCACCGTCGTCGAGCCCGCCGTCGCCGTGGGATCCACAAACTCCAGTTCTTGGCTCGCGCGATGACCCACCACCAGTAACTGCTCCGAGATCACCGCAAGCGGCCCCGGCATCTGCCCCTGCAGTGGGATATTCGGCCCACGCGCGAACGTGCTGTTGGGCCCTTCGTCGAAGACCAACAACGCGTTGCTCACCTCGTTGGTCACGTAGATTCGCTGGACGCCAGGGCGAAAATCAAACGCGATGCGGCGACTGCCACGTGGTACAGGAATTTGTGCGACGACCGAATCGCTTGCCGCCTCAATTACGCTGATGGCGCTGGCCGCGGCGTTAACCAGAAACGCATGACGCCCGTCCGGGTCAACTGCCAGATCCAACGCACGCATTGGAATATCGATTGCGGGCACACTTATCGGTAACTCAGCAAGCGCCACATCGTTCTGAGCGTCGATGACCGACACCGAACCATCCACCTGATGTGCCACATACGCTTTGCTGCCATCGGGCGTTACCGCGACGGCCTGCGTCACGCGACGCCCCTGAGGTGCCTGTTCCGATACCCGGAACACCACCGAGTTACTCAGGGCTGGGGATGCGCCTGGCACAAACACCTGCGCATACAACACGGTACCGGGCGCCAGATCGTCGGCAATGCTCAGCATGCGACTGCCCTGGCCACTGCCGTCCAGCGCACCACCTCCGGCAGGGCTGAAACTGCCTGGCGCCAGGTACAAGGTGCCAAGCGGGCCGATCACACGGCCGGCGGGTTGTTGAGAGGTTAATACCGTGAAGGTGGATCCCGCTGGCCCCTGCACGTTGAGTTGGACAGCGCCACCCGGCAATGGGAACGGGTTGTCCACCGCAAGCGTAACCTGCGCAAAGCCAAGCGCAGGCGCGAGGCAGCACGCTGCCGCAGCACATAAGAACAGGCGAATACGATTGACCATAATGGCCACCCCCAGGTGATCAAGCCAAGCTGATGATTAGCGTTCTAACACAATATATTAGACCGCGCAGCGCGATAGGGGGTTCATCACGCACACCTGCGCCGTCAATCCACCGCAACAGTCCGAGGCGCCAGATAGATGTGCGTCGCCCGGGTAGATAGATCTACGATCAGTCGACAACGTCGGCGTCGCTGCGGGCCCGCTGCCAGGCTTCCATAGTTGTTTTGCCCTGACTGGACATCGCAAACCAGACCGGCGCACCCGGAAACCGGTCAGCAAAGAAAAACTCGGATACATCACCCGGCTTGCCCTGCACCCGATACAGCCAGCCAACCAACTTACCGAACGGGGTCTGACGTATATGCCGCTCGCGCTGCGCCTTATCGGGTGGGAAGCAGGCATGATCGCGCAACCCGGCCCAGGTGCTTTCATACACCGCCGCATCGCCCACGGCTTCGCCATTGGCGTTCAGCGGCTGTTCCTGCATGGTCACGCCATCCGCACGCCAGCCGGTCACCCGCGTGCGTGAGATTTGCTTGCGCTGCGCGGTGACCGTGATCATCTCGTTCCAGAAACCCAGCGTCCACGCACCGCGAATATCCTGCGCCGAATAGGGCGGCGGTACACTGGACTCGCATGCGTTGGTGCCCAACGGCAGCAACAGGCACGCCAAAGTGACAGTGCATATGTTCCACGCATGGGCACTCGTTTTATAAATCATCGCCACTTCACGCCACCCGTCTTAGTCCCAGCCGGAGCAATACGGCTCCGGCGCCAGATCCGTCGGCTCGCCTTGCGCATCCGGCGGCGGAAATTTAGTTTTGAAGTTGAACGCGCGCACGCTGGGACCATTGCGTTTGAGTTCTTCCAGCCTATCCAGCCCTTCCTGCGGCTGTGGTGTATGCCCGGCCGGAACCCACCACAACACCTGATACAGATCCACGGGTTTCTCAAACCACTGGCGACGTTGCACCATGATCTGGCGATGCGCCGTTTTGTAGACAAACTCGAACAAGGCCTCGGCCGAAGTCCACACTGACATGTTCACCAGGAACAGCGGCGCGCCGCCGACATCGATGTCGGTCGCATTACCGCTCTCGCTTTGCAGACGCCAGACGAATCCCGGCGCCTGATCTGCCAGCGCGTTAACTTCGTCCAGCTTGCCCATGAATCCGCCCAGACGTTCATCTTCAGGCGGGTAAAGTGCAGTGCCCACATTCATCTGGGCCAGGTGCCAGTGTTGCTTCATCGTTGCTTGGTTCCTGCTGTGAGTTGCGCGCGCATATCTCACCTCGAAATACGCGGCGCGGGGCCTAAGAACATGACAACAAGACTATCATGCCCGCAGCAGGGGCATGAACGGTTTCTTGCACGCAGTCTGGCACTCCTGCGAACCGTCAGATGCCCTTGCGAGCGGTCAACGTATCCGCCGCGGCCAGCTCATCTACCGCCTGCGCCTGAACCACATAGCGCAGGTCACCGTTCGGATCAAAGCCGTCGAAGGGGTAACACGTGACCAGGGTCAAATTCGCCGAATCCACATCCAGGCGCAGCGCGGCGGTGCGTGTATCGGCAATCTCAATGTCCACCACCCGATAAGTACGTGCGTTACCACCGGGTAACTCCAGCGTAAACTCATCACCTAGCTGCGTGTTGCGCAGGAAACGAAAATGCGTATCGCGATGACCCGCGATAATGGTGTTGCCCGGCGCACCGGGCAACGCGCTGCCATCCACATGCCCCGGCGCAAACGCCAGGCTGGTGCCGCTGGCGCCGGCCAGCACAATCAGGTCAGCCTCACCGTGCTCATCGCGCAGCCGCGCCAACGGCCATGCGTCGGCCCAGGCCCATGGCAACACCTGCTGCTCGCCTTCGTTGGTGCGGTCCCAGGCGCGTTGTAGCAGATGTTGCGCCAGCACCGCCTTGGCAGGAATGTACATAGCGGCGGCGGCCTGCGCGCACGCGCACACGATGCAAACCGCGGCGAGGGTTCGCAATGCCAGCGCCAGGCGGGCTCGCGAACGAGCCGTCCCCGCGGCGCTGCTAAGGTATCCGCTCATGCCAGCGCGCGTACGCTGAGACGCCGCAACTGTACCGAGCATAGGGTGAGCAGCAACGCTGCTAACAGCTTAACCGGCATATCCGTCGCCGTGGCCGGGAACGCGGCCGTTCGTGAACCCGCCGGTAGCAGACTGGGCACGGCCGCCTTGTGCAGCACCGCCTGCTGCAAACGCACGGGTGTGCGATCCACGGCAACCAGACTAGTGTGGCGGCTGACCAGTTGATGATGCAAGGCAATGTCGATGACTTCGCGGCGCACCTCCTCAAGGTCGCGCTCGCCCATCCCCGCATCCATCACGGCCTCAATCTTGCGGCGAGCCCACAACGCGGCAACACCCGGATGAGACTCGCTTTGGGTCAGATCCAGGGTTGCCTCAAATCCTGCGCCAGCACGTAAACCGGTCAGGCGGATAGGGCCCGTCGCCTGCGCAAGACGCGCAGTTACCACCACCGGCTCACCCGCATACAGATCGGGCACGCGCTGCGGCCACATCTGCGCATCGGAGGGCCACTCCAGCGCAATATCAGTCAACGCTGGCGCTTCCAGTTTCGCGAACAAATCATCCATCTGCACAGCGACCTCTTTCATGTCACCAATGTAGGTAAATGTACCGCGTCCGAACTGTGCGGCTTTGCGCATGAAGCGCCCGTTCGGCGCCGACCCGATGCCCACCGTAAACAGGCGCGCATCGCCCAGCTGCTGGTTCAGCAGCGCGAACAGATGATCGCCATCGCCCACCGCACCGTCGGTCACAAACACCACCTGGCGCAAATGCCCGGCGGGGGCCGAACCGTATAGCGCCAGCTCCAGGGCCGGCTGCATGTTGGTGCCGCCATCGGCGTGCAACGACTGCACAAAATTCACGCCTTGCTCACGGGTGGTGGCATCCACCGGCACCGGCAGGTGATAGAGCGCATCGGCATCGCTGTTGAATTCGATCACGTTGAATCGATCGCGCGGGGACAGGCGACCGATAGCCAACTGCACGGCTTCGCGCGCCTGTTTGATGGATTCGCCCTGCATCGAGCCGGAGGTGTCGATGACAAAAATCATCTCGCGCGGGGGTGCTGGCGTTTTTACTTCCTGCGCCGGGGGCATCAACATCATCATGACGTAGGTGTACCCATCCAGTTGCTCGGTAAACACGGCGGCGTCCGGTGTTCCTGCACGCTCGGGCGCCCAGCGCAAGACAAAATCCCGGTCCATCGCCACTTTCTCGTCTGCCAGCGCGATCTGCATGCGGGTGCCTGCGCGCTCCACACGCAACTGATGATGCGCGCTCTCCAGCCGACTCAGTGCAAAGCCGGCGTCCAGCGCAACCTGTACGCTGGCCAGCGCGCGATAGTCCTGCGCTGAGTGCAGCACCGCATGGGTAATGCGGGGAGCATCGGGCACGCGGGTATTTACCGCCTTGGTCGCGACCGCTGGGTTGCCCGCACCAGCGACGCGTAGTGTGGCGCCTGGCGAATCCGAACCCGAAAACTTGGGCGTCGCCGTCATGGGCAAGCGCAGCTCGAACCCCAGCGAATCGTCGTAGGTCAGTATCTGTTGGTACTCGATTTGCACATCAATGGCCTCAAACGGGCCAATATTCGCCACCGATGTGGTGAATACATTGCTGCGCTCCTGCTCCACCAGACTAGCGCGCTGGCCGGATTCACGGGCCTGCTGATAGGTCTTACGGGCTTGCTCGCGGGGCTGTATCTCGCCTTCGATCACCCGGTCGCCCACGCGCAGCCGCATGCGGTCCACGGCGGCGTTCTCTGGCAGCGGAAAGACATACACGCCCTCCACCCATGCATCGTGCACATTTTGAAACTGCTGGCTCACGGTCACGCGCGCCACCATGCCGCTGATGTCCACCTGCATCTGAGTGTCCATCCAGGGCGCCTCCACCATTGGCCCGTCGACCATGCGTAGCTGCATAGTGCCGGCACCCGGACTGCTGGGCGTTGCCACCGCCGGATCACTCGCGGGCGTGGCCATCGCCGCAGAACTGGCTGCCAGCAGCCCAAGCACGCACAGCACCACGCCAAGCACGGCGAACACGAGCCGGTTCCAGTCACGTTCCATGTCGTCCTGCACAAAAACCCCGACAGCCCGGGTGGGCGACCGGGGCGAG
>CBDUQI010000193.1:0-11252 GCA_965369325.1 uncultured Gammaproteobacteria bacterium | reverse complement strand
GGCTCGGACAGCAGCAGGCGGCACAGGGCGACGCGACGGCGTTCGCCGCCGGAGAGCTGATCGACGTTGGCGTCCCAGGGCGGTAGGCGCAGGGCGTCGGCCGCGATATCCAGTTTGCGGTCTAGCTCCCAGCCGTTGGCCGCCTCGATGGCGTCTTGTAGCTTGGCCTGCTGCTCCAGCAGTTTGTTCATCTCATCGTCAGACATGGGTTCGGAGAACTTCATGCTGAGCTCGTCGAAGTCGGTGAGTTGTTGCTTCAACTCGGCGACGCCTTCTTCCACATTGCCGCGCACGTCCTTGGCGGAATCCAGCTGTGGTTCCTGCGGCAAAAAGCCCACGTTGATGCCGGCCTGCGGGCGCGCCTCGCCGTCGATTTCGGTATCCAGTCCGGCCATGATCCGCAGTAGCGTGGACTTGCCCGCGCCGTTCAGTCCCAATACCCCGATCTTGGCGCCTGGGAAGAAACTGAGCGAAATGTCCCGCAGGATGGTGCGCTTGGGCGGCACCACCTTGGAGACCCGGTTCATGGTGTATACGTACTGTGCCATCGACTCTCACCCGTTGGAAAAAGTGGGCGCACCATAAGCGCTGTGGTAGCTTGTTGCAAGCTTCGAAAAGGTTGAAAATCAAGTCGTTTAAGCCATGCATTGTCCATTTTGTGCCAACGAGGAAACCAAGGTCACCGACTCGCGTCTGGCTGGCGAAGGCCAGCAGGTGCGCCGGCGCCGCGAGTGCTTGCGTTGCGGTGAGCGCTTTACCACCTTCGAGACGGCGCAACTGGTGATGCCGGCGCTGGTTAAGCGTGATGGCCGTCGCCAGCCCTTCGATGAGGAGAAACTGCGCCGTGGCTTTGCTAAGGCGCTGGAAAAGCGCCCGGTCAGCAACGCGGCGATCGAGGCCGCCATCCAACGGATTACGCATGCGCTTCGGGCCACCGGGGAGCGGGAGCTGCCCTCGCGCATTCTGGGCGAGCATGTGATGAACGAGCTGCATGAACTGGACCAAGTGGGCTATGTACGGTTTGCATCGGTGTATCGCAGTTTTGAAGACATCGAGGCATTTCGTGATGAGATTGAGCGGATTGAAGCGCGCACTCGCTCGCTGGCCTTGAACGAAGAGCAGATGTCGCTGCTGCCAGATGTGCCCGCGCCCGCCGAGCCTGCCTCGGGCATCCAAAAGACGTCGGGTAAAGCGGCGCCCACCCACACCCCGGAAAAAAACGGACGATGAGCGAAGAGGCGTTTTCATCCACCGATCACCAGCACATGGCGTATGCATTGTCGTTGGCGGCAAAAGTGGACAACGCAGCCGATCCCAACCCACGCGTGGGCTGCGTGCTGGTGCGTGACGGTAAGCGGGTGGGCGAGGGCTGGCATCACGCGGCCGGCACCCCGCATGCGGAGGTGCATGCGTTGGCCGCTGCTGGCGAGCAGGCGCGCGGTGCGACGGCTTACGTGACGCTGGAGCCTTGTTCGCACGTCGGCCGTACCCCGCCCTGTGCGGATGCCCTGATTAGGGCCGGGGTGCAACAAGTGGTGGCGGCGGTGCAGGACCCCAATCCACAGGTAGCAGGCCGGGGATTGAAGGCCCTGCAGGGCGCGGGCGTGCACAGCCGCAGCGGCTGTATGCTGGCGCAGGCTCGCGTGCTGAACCGGGGGTTTTTCAGTCGCCAGACCCGTGGCCGGCCGTTTGTACAGGTGAAACTGGCATCCAGCCTGGATGGGGCGAGCGCCATGGCCGATGGCAGCGCCAAGTGGATTACCGGTGCGCCCGCGCGCGCGCAGGTGCAACAGATGCGATCGGCTGCCTCTGCGGTGCTCACTGGTGTGGGGACCGTGCTGGCCGACAACCCGTCGCTGAACGTGCGCCTGTCGCCAGAGCCGCGCTGGCAGCCGCCCGCGCGGGTGGTGCTGGATAGCGCGTTGCGCACGCCGGCTGATGCGCGATTGCTCTCGCTGGATGGCCCGGTGCACATCCTGCACAGCAGTGCCGATGAGACCCGGGCGGCAGCGCTCACCGGCGCGGGTGCGACGCTGCACAAAGTACCGGCCGCCAGCGACGGCCGCCTGGCCCTGGGTCAGGCGTTGGATACGCCCGGCGATTTGGGCCTGAATCAGGGGATGGTGGAGGCGGGCGCGACACTGAACGGTGAATTGTTGCAGGCCGGGCTGGTGAATGAGTTGGGGCTGTTCATGGCGCCGCTGGTGATGGGCAACCAGACCCGCCCGTCGTTCGATACGCCCTGGCTGAGGCAGATGGGGGATCGTCGTGCGTTGAGGATTACAGATGTACGCCAGATTGGCGCCGATCTGCGTATCACGCTGCACCCACAAAGCGAGCCATAATTGCCCCGGATTGACGTCCGGGCAGGCCCGGGCTGACGGCGGCGGCGGTTTACCGCGGCGTCCCCAGGAGGAAGCACATGTTTACCGGGATTATTCAGGCGCTGGGCCAAGTGGTGCAGTTGCAGCCACGCGGCGGCGATGTGCGTATGCAGATCGATTGTGGCGGCCTGGCACTGGCGCAAGTGGCCGCTGGCGACAGCATCGCGATTAACGGGGTGTGCCTCACGGTGGTGGAGATTGCTGGTGCGCAGCTTGCCTTCGATGCCTCCAACGAGACCCTCTCGCTGACCACGCTGGGCAGCCTTGCGCCAGGCGACAAGGTGAATCTGGAGTCGGCCCTGCGCGCGGGCGATCCGCTGGGCGGGCATCTGGTGTCTGGGCACGTGGATGCGATGGCAAAGGTGCTTGAAATCGAGCAGGACGCGCGTTCTCAGCGGCTGCAGATCGGCCTGCCGCCTGCGCTGGCACCGCTGGTGGCCGCGAAGGGTTCGATTACGATTGATGGCACCAGCCTCACGGTCAATCGCGTGCTGGCGGATCGTTTTGAAGTGAACATTATCCCGCACACCTGGGAGGTCACGATCATTGGCGAGTATGCGCCGGGTCGTCAGGTGAATCTAGAGGTGGACATGCTGGCGCGCTACGTCGCCCGCCTGCTGCAGCAAGGCCTTGGCACTGTCAGCGTCGATTACCAACACTCGATCACATAGAATGGTGCAATGAAAGCGCAAAAACCCAATACCGGCCCCGTAAGAGCGGTCCCGGCGAGCCATCCCACATCCAGCTCTATCGAGAGCATTCTTGAGGATCTGCGCGAGGGCAAGATGGTGATCATCATGGATGATGAAAGCCGTGAGAACGAGGGTGATCTGCTCATGCTGGCGAGCAAGGTGCGCCCGGAAGACATCAATTTCATGGCGCGCTACGGACGCGGCCTAATCTGCCTGACGCTCACCGGTGAGCGGTGCAAGCAGTTGCGTTTGCCGCTGATGGTGACCGACACCGATCAGCAGCACGGCACCAACTTCACCATTTCGATCGAAGCGGCGCAGGGGGTCACCACTGGCATCTCGGCGCACGATCGTGCACGCACGGTGTTGGCCGCGGTGGCGGCGGACGCGCAGCCCGAAGATCTGGTGCAGCCCGGGCATATTTTTCCGCTCAAAGCTCAGGCCGGCGGCGTGCTTACCCGCGCGGGCCATACCGAGGCTGGCTGCGATCTGGCCCGCCTGTCCGGAAGCGAGGCCGCTGCGGTTATCGTCGAGGTCCTGCGCGAGGACGGCAGTATGGCGCGCCGTGCAGACCTGGATGTGTTTGCCGAAGAACACGGCCTTCGGGTTGGGACCATCGCCGATCTGATCGCCTATCGCTTGCGTAACGAGCCTTCGGTCGAGCGGATGCTAAGCCGCACGGTGCCCACCGAGTTTGGTGATTTTCAGTTGCATTGCTATGAAGATCACGTGCATCACAATGTGCATCTGGCGCTGGTGCGCGGCGAGGTGGATCCGCTCAGCCCGACGCCCGTGCGGGTACATGTGCAAGATACGCTGGGCGATGTCATCGGCGTTACCTGGGAGCAACTGGGATGGCCCTTGCGCAGCGCCATGAAGCGCATTGCCGAGGAAGGCAAAGGCGTGATTGTGGTGTTGCGCGAGAACGAAGACCCCCGCCAATTGCTCGCCTCGCTCAACGAGGAGGGGGAGATCCCCAGCACCGAGGAGAGCACCCCGCAGGAGTTGCGCACCTACGGCATCGGCGCACAGATTTTGCGTGATGTGGGCGTTAGACGGATGCAGGTGATGAGCGCACCCAAGCGTATGCACGCCATCTCCGGATTCGGGCTGGAGATAGTCGGCTACATCGACGATCAGCCAGATGAAGACGCCGCCGACGAGCAGGACCGTCCATGAGCCACCTGAGAACACTCACCGGCCAGCACCAGGCGCAGGGCCTGCGCATCGCACTGATTGCCGCGCGCTTTAACGCGCTGATTGTCGAGCGGTTGATCAAAGGCGCGGTCGACAGCCTGACCCGGGTGGGGGCGGATACCGGCAACATGACGCTGATTCATGTGCCCGGGGCGTTTGAGATTCCACTGGCCGCCTCACGTGCGGCCAGCAGCGGGCGTTTTGATGTGATAGTCACCCTCGGCACGGTGATCCGTGGCGAGACTCCGCACTTTGATTATGTCTGCGGCGAATGCGCCGCCGGGGTCGCGCGGGTGATGGAGCAGACCGGTGTGCCCATTGGCTTTGGTGTGCTAACAGTGGATACCACCGACCAGGCGCTGGCACGTGCCGGGGCCAAGGCGGGCAACAAGGGCGAGGAAGCCGCGATGGCGGCCATCGAGTTGCACCACGTGCTCAAGCAGTTGAGCGAATGAGCGACAAGCCCCCTGGCAACGACGATAGCGCCGATAGCGCCGATAGCGGGAAGGCTAAACCTAAGGGCGGGCGCCGTCGTCGCGCGCGGGAAGCCGCACTGCAGGCGCTGTATCAGCAGCAGCTGACCGGCCACGGCGCCAAAGACCTGATTGCCCAGTTTGACCAGCGCGAGAACGTACCGCGTATGGAAGACGAATTCTTCCGCGGCCTGATACTGGGCATAGAAAAAGACCGTGACAGTCTGGAAACGCTGCTGGACGGGTTTTGCGATCGTCCGCTGGCGCAGCTAGACCCGATCGAAAAAGCCATCCTGTGGATTGGGGCCTACGAGCTGACCAATCATCCGGAGGTGCCTTACCGGGTGGTAGTGAACGAGGCGGTGGAGCTTAGCCACCGCTTCGGCGCGCAGGATGGGCACAAGTTTGTGAACGCGGTGCTCGACCGGGCGGCGCGCAAGTTGCGGGCCGTGGAACTGCGCGCCTGACGTTCCAGGTGCAGCGGCGCGCCGAGCGCATCAGTCATGGCTGAATTCGATATTATCCAACGCTACTTCACCCGCCCGACGTGCGCTGGCGTGCCGGACGAGAATGCAGCGCACGGCATCGACCTGGGTATCGGCGACGACGCCGCCCTCATTGCGCCCGGCCTGGATGGCGACTCCCGCCTGGTCGTTGCCACCGATACGCTGAACCAGGACGTGCATTTTCTGCCGCATACTCCGGCGTTCGACCTGGGTCACCGCGTGTTGGCGGTCAACCTGAGTGACATGGCGGCGATGGGCGCGCAACCGCGTTGGGCCCAGCTTGCGCTGAGCCTCGCGCAGGTGGACGAGGCCTGGCTGGCCGATTTTGCTGCGGGTTTTTTCGCCCTGGCCGACCCGCACGGGGTGAGCCTGACCGGCGGCGATACCACACGCGGCCCGCTGGCCATGACCGTGACGATGATCGGCACCGTGCCCTATGCCAAGGCATTAACGCGCCACGGGGCCAGCGCGGGCGAACACTTGTACGTGACTGGGTGGCCGGGCGAGGCGGCGGCCGGGTTGGCATTATGGCGCGAGAGTGCTGTGACCCGCGCAACACCGGCGGACCACCCGGCCCGGACCGATACACCGCCGAAAAACACCGCGGCCGGGGCGGGCAAGCTGCGGGGCATGGCGGCCACGCGGGCGTATCTGCGGTGCCGCTTTTCGCGCCCGGAACCCCGGGTGGACTTTGCCCTGGGTTTGCGTCGGCAGCGCCTGGCCACGGCCGCGATTGATGTCTCCGACGGGTTGCTGGGTGATGCGGATAAGCTGGCCCGCGCCAGCGGTGTGCATTTGCGCATCCAGCAGTCCTCGCTACCGTGCAGTGAGGCGCTGCTGCAGATGATGGACCGCGAAACCGCACTGGGCCTGATTCAGGCCGGCGGGGATGATTACGAGTTGCTGTTCACGGCGCCGCCACAGGCCGCACCCGCCATCGCGAAGCTGGCCGAGCGCAGCGGGCTCGGTTGTACCCGCATCGGCGAGGCGGTGGCGCCAGGCACCGGCGCAGGGCAGGCGCCCGCCGTGGGCCTTTACGACGGCGAGCGCGTCTTGCACATTGATCAACTGGGATACGAGCACTTTACCTAATGAAAACCTCAGCACCTGCGGGCGTGGTCCTGCGCGACCCCGTGCATTTTCTGGCCTTTGGCTTTGGCGCGGGGCTAGCACCGGTGGCGCCGGGCACCTTTGGCACCGTGGTGGGCCTGCCGCTGGCCTGGTGGGTTAGCGGCGCGCCGTTATGGCCCGCCGTCGCCGTCATTACGGCCTTGAGTTTGTTTGGAATTTGGCTGTGCGGCGAAAGCGCCAGGCGTTTGGGTGTGCACGATCATTCGGGCATCGTGTGGGATGAGATTTGCGGCCTGGCGGTGGTGGCGCTGGTGTGTCCGCAGGACCCACTATGGCTGGCGGCCGCCTTTGGTTTGTTTCGTCTGTTCGACATCGCCAAACCGTGGCCAATCCGATACGTAGATCACAGTTTGCACGGGGGGCTGGGGATTATGCTTGACGACATTCTCGCTGGCGCGTTTGGGGCCGCCGGACTGTACTGCCTCTCGCGCCTGCTCTCGAGCATAGGATAATCATGGCAAGCGCTGCATCGCCAAATCGACGCCCTCTGCCGCCGATGCCGGAGCGCATCGGTAAGTACCCCATCATCAAACGCATCGGGCGTGGCAGCACCGGCACGGTGTACCTGTCGCACGACATGTTCTACGGCCGCGATGTGGCCATCAAGGTCTACCACAACGAGAGCATTAACGCCGAAGATGCGCGGGTCGCGCGCAAGATGTTCTTTAACGAAGCCAATATGGTTGGCAAGCTGCAGCACCCCAACATCCTGCCGATGTACGACGCGGGCGAGCATGAAGAAAATTATTACGTGGTCATGGAGTACATCCAGGGCGCCCGTACGCTGGCGGCGTATTGCCGACCGGACAATCTGCTGCGTCAGGGCGATGTGATCGAGATTATTTTCCGCTGCGCCAAGGCGCTGCACTACTCGCACAATCGCGGCGTGGTGCATCGGGATATCAAGCCCAGCAACATCATGCTGACCACCGGCAATGATGTGCGCATTATCGATTTTGGTATCGCGCTGTGTGATAACACCGAGGTCTCCGCCATCGAGGGCATTGCTGGCTCACCCAGTTACATGTCGCCCGAGCAAGTGCGCTCGGCGCAGATTACCCATCGCTCGGATCTGTACTCGTTGGGCGTGGTGATGTACGAGATGCTGGCCGGTCAGCGCCCGTTCCGCGCCAACACGCTGGCCAAGCTGCTGCATCAGATCGTCTACGCCACTCCGCCGCCTATCCATACCGTGCGCCAGGACATCCCGGAGTGTCTGGAAACCACCGTGGCCAAAGCCCTGCTGAAAGAGCCGGAGCAGCGCTACCGGAACGGGCTGGATTTCGCTGCGGAGCTCACGCGGGCCAACCAGACCATCTCCCGCTCCACAGTTGGGCACAAGATTACCGAGCAGCAGCGTTTTGAGTTGTTGCGCAAACTGCGCTTCTTCCATGATTTTTCCACTCAGGAAATCTGGGAGGTGCTACGCGCCAGCGACTGGCGCGATTTCGAACCCAGCGAGGAAATTGTGCGCGAGGGCGAAATGGACGACCGCTTCTACGTGATCGTCTCCGGCGACGTCGTGGTAAAACGCGGCGAGCGCATTCTGGGCAATCTGGAGCAGGGCGACTGCTTTGGCGAGACCAGCTACGTGCGCGAAGCCCGTCGCACCGCCACCATCAGCGCTGCGCAGGACGTCACCTTGCTGCGGGTAAGCTCCACCCTGCTGGAGCAGGTCAGCGCCAACTGTCAGTTACGCTTTATGAAGGTGTTCTTGCGCCGGTTGATCGAGCGTCTGCAAAGTGTAGCGTCCACGAACTGAGCGCATCCCTCCCAAAAAAATAGCGCATCGCAGGTGGGACATTCGTCCGCCTCGCGTCACTCTCCTAAAATAACACCAGTAAAAGCCTTGAGCAGGGGAGGCCGCGCATGTTGCAGCCGATTGAGCAGAACCCGCCGCTGCGGGCGTTCATCAGTTTTTCGTCCGAGGACGATGCGCACCGGATTGCGCTGGAAAAGCACCTGATGATTCTGCAGCGTCAAGGGCTGCTGGAGACCTGGAACTTCCGAAAAATCCTGCCTGGGAGCCAGTGGCGGGAGGAAGAAGATCTAGCGATGGCGACGGCGGAGATTGTGATCGCGCTGGTCAGCGCCAATTTTCTAGCCTCGGATTACTGCTACCAGGTGGAAATGCAAAAGGCGATTGCGCGTGATCAGGCCGGCGAAGCACGGCTGCTGCCCGTGATCGTAAGCCCTTGTCTGTGGCGCACATCGCCCTTGGGTGAGTATCAGGCCTTGCCGAAGCAGGGCGAGCCGATTACGCAATGGACAGACGCCGAGGCGGCTTGGGCCAACGTCGCCCAGAGCATCAGTGCGCTCATCGCGCAGGTGTACGCAAGTGGCACTGCGGAAAAGGCGAGCGCTGCGCGCGCCGCCAGCGGTGAGCCTGAATATCAGCGCTATGCGCAGGCGCTGCAGCAGCGCAATGGCTACGTCGAGATCCGCGGCATGGGCGCGCAGGTGAATGAGCGATTACCCCTGGATCAGGTCTATACCCGGTTGCAGGTGGCCGGGAGTGGGCGAGAGGGCGATAGGAAACGCGGCCCGAAACAGGCGGGCGAAGGCCGGTCGGGCGATTCGCCGAGGCTGAGCAAGCATGAGGCCCACGGAGGGCTGGGCCCAAATCGGCATCAGGATTTGGCGCAGATCCTGGCGTGGCACCCGCATGTGGCGTTAATCGGGGACCCGGGTTCCGGCAAGACCACCTTTTTGCGCTTTGTTGCCCAGATGCTGGCGCGCAGCTTGCTAGGGGATGAGGGCGCACTCGCGCGCGTGGGCCTCAAGGGTAAGACCCTCTTCCCATTGTTGGTGCGTCTGGAACGGCTGGCCGATTTCCTGCTCGAGAACCCGGATGCTGACTGCGAGGATGATGCGGTAGCGCATTTTCTTCGGTATCTGGACCATCATCAATCGGGCCGGGCTTACGGATTACCGCCGGGGTATTTGCGCAAGCGTCTGCGGGCCGGTGGGTGTTTTGTCATGCTCGATGGTTTGGATGAAGTGCCGGGGGAGGCCTTGCGCAAGCGCCTCTCGCGGTTGATGGAGAACGTTATCGAAGTCGGGCAGCAGGATGGCAAGGATGGCAATCGTCATTTGTTCACTTGTCGCACCCGGGCGTACGAAGGCTTTGTGCGCGTCGCCGGGGACATCGTGACGGCGCAGTTAGCGCCGTTCGGCACGCCCGAGGTGGCGCAATTTGTCGGCGCCTGGTCCGGCGCGTTATTTCGCGCTAGCGAGTCGCCGCAGGCGAAGGCGGACGCCCAAGCCTACGCCGGCGAGTTGCTGGGCGCGATTCGCGCCAATCCCGAAGGGCATCGCTTTGCCGCCAGCCCGCTAATGCTCACCGTGTTGGCGGTGGTGCACTGGAATCGGCGCAAATTGCCGGAGCAGCGGGTGGAACTGTATCAGGCGGCGCTGGAGTATTTGTTCGAGTCGCGGGATCAGTTGGCCGAGCACCCGGCAACGCTCAGACGGGAGTGCCTGCAAGCGGTAGCACTTGCGATGTTCACGGATGAGGAGGGCGTGCAGCGCAGTTTTGGCCGTGAAGAGGCAGCGCGCGCGGTGCTTCCAGTGCTGGGGTGTGATTCCCTGGAGGAGGCGGTGGTCTTCGTTGAAGCGGAAGAGCTCTACAGCGGCGTACTGGTGAGCCGCGCCGAGGGCGAGGTGGAGTTCTGGCATTTGATGTTTCAGGAGTATCTGGCGGCGCTGGAGCTTTCAAACGACGAGGACTGCTGGGCACTGATTGCGCCGAAGCTGCATGATGACCGTTGGTCGGAGGTGGTGCTGTTGCTGGCCGGCTGCCGGCGCAAAGCCGGCCTGCGCAGCGCACGCAAGATGCTGCAGCGAGTGCTGAAGACCGGGCAGGACGCCGTAAGCAATGCGCGTGCCGTGGCGCTGGCCGGGCGAATACTCAGGGATATCGCCCCGTACGGGGGCGATGCCGCCTCCGGCACAGATTACGCAGCAATGTTGCGCGACACCCTGGCGATTTTCGAGCCGGATGGGGCAGCAGTCGAAGAGCCGGTGCGGATCGAAGTAGGCGAGGCGTTGGGCCGCGCGGGGGATCCGAGGCTGGCGAATCCCGACCACAATCAGGTGCTGGTCCGTGCGGGCAGCTTCCTGATGGGCGCGCAGGCGGAGGCGCCCGGCGAGCCCGGCTACGATAAAGAGGCTTATGGCGATGAGGAACCAGTGCGGCGCATCACCATTACGGAAGACCTGCGGGTCGGGCGTTATCCGGTGACGGTTGCCGAGTTCGCGGAATTTGTTCGCGCCGGGGCTGAGGGCTATTTAGATCCGCGCCTGTGGACCCCAGAGGGCTGGGGATGGCGCGAGAATGCGGCGATTGCTGGCCCAAAAGGCTGGACGGAGCAGAAGCATCGCGGTAATTCGCCTGTTGTCGGGGTGTCCTGGTACGAAGCGGATGCCTATGCGCGTTGGGTGCGCGGCAGTTTGCCGAGCGAAGCGCAATGGGAGTGGATCGCGCGGGGCGCTGGTGCGCGACGGTACCCGTGGGGCCAAGACACCCCCACGGCCCAGCACGCGAGCTTCGACGGTCGAAATGAACGTCCTTCTCCGATCGGGATTTACGGCGCGGGACGTACGCCTGAAGGCGTGTGTGATCTCGCCGGCAATGTCCTTGAGTGGTGCGCAGACTACTGGGCGGACCGCTATGACATAGACCAGTGCATGGACCCTGCCGGGCCCCCCGAATCTGGTGGCCGCGTGCTGCGTGGTGGGGCGTTCTACGACCGTGCGCATTATTTGCGCGCCGCCGACCGCTACTCCTCCCCCCCGGGCTCCCGCGACTCCGCCGTGGGTTTTCGGGTGGTTTGGCGTTTGCCGCGAGGACAGACGTAGCTTGGTCCT
>CBDUQI010000192.1:0-11304 GCA_965369325.1 uncultured Gammaproteobacteria bacterium | reverse complement strand
TAATCGTGGCGCCTGGCAGTTTGGCCCAGACGGCGCCGGTGCCAGCGCCGCTCCCGGGTCCTGCCCCAACCGTGCGGGCGCCGACGCCCGCGCTCGCGCCAGTGGTGGAGCCGCCGGGCCGCGACTGGCGCATGCTCAGCATCGGCCTGGGCGCCGGGTGGGCGATTACCGCTATTTTGGCGCTGGCCGGCTGGTGGACGCGCAAGCGGGCAGTGCCGCTGGCGGTTGGCGAAGCGGCCGGCGATGCGCCGCCGCGCGCGATCAACGCCCAGCGCGAGTTGCGTGAGTTACGCCGGGCCTGCCAGGTAAATGACGTGGCCTCGGTGCGTGCACGCCTGCTCAGTTGGGCGGCAGCTCAATGGCCCGATAACCCTCCGCGTACGCTGGCTCAACTGGGCCGGCATGGGAGCAGTGACTTTAACATCGCTCTGCAGGGCCTGGAACGCGCTTTGTACGGGCCTTCAGACGCCGCCGCAGGTTGGACCTCAATCAATGTCCTGGCGGGCGTTGAGCAATGTCTTCGCTCGCCTGCTCAGGGTGACCCGGCCGCTGATGCCGACGATGGATTGGCCCGTCTGTAACTTCGTGGAACTCCAGTACAGTGCACCGGTCTATACACTGTTGGCATCGGGGAAGGATGCCAGTCAGGCTGGCTGTTCTGAGACCCACGCGGGCCCGACCGGGCCAACCGCGGTTCCCGTGTGCTGCGCTGAGGCGGCAGGAAGGAATGCGATGCGGGCAATAGGAAAAGCGCGCCGGGCACGATAGTATGGCGAACGTTGCAGTGCACTCAGTGGTGCAATGCGTATCCGCCGGACTAAGTCAAACCCGGAGTCAGTCGGATAGGGAGTCGGGGTGTCTAGCGCCCTAGGTAAATCGGCGGAGTTTTTCGCCCAAAAAATAGAGAGCAAAGCTCATGAAAATATTTGCATTAGTGTCGATGGCCGCGCTGCTCTGTGCCGGATGCGGAGCGATGACGCCTACCACCGAGTACAAAGCTGAAGCCCCTGTGTTCACTCAGGAAGAGAAGGCTGAGATGGGGGCTGAGGAGATTGTGGCCGTGCACAATGATTCGGTGGAAGAGCACGATGACATCATCATCTGCAGTAAAGAGGTGATCACCGGCTCGCACAAGAAACGCCGTGTTTGCCGTACGATCGGCGAGCGTCGCTCGGATCGGGAAAGTGCGCAGGATGCATTGCACGATGTTGCCAGTGACGTCGGCACTTCCCTGGACCCGGGTGGCATCAACTAGGCTGTCCATCTGAGCGCTATGCGCATCCGACAGGTTGCGTCCCGCATCGTCGTTCTCACTGCCCTGGTGCTGGGCGGCCAACGCCCCGCTCAGGCCGAGTGGTATTGGGGTGAGGACGCCATCATGGGCACGGCGGTACGCGTGCAGCTCTGGCATGACAGCCCGAGCGAAGGCACGGCGGCGGTCGCCTCTGTGATGGACGAAATGAATCGCATCAACGCACTCATGAGTACCTACATTGAGCAAAGTGCGCTCAGCGATGTGAACGCCAGAGCCGCCACCGAGCCGGTGGCGGTCACCCAAGAGTTGTTCGATTTGCTTGCCCGTGCGCTGGAATTTTCAGCGCTCACTGACGGGGCGTTTGATATTACCTACGCCAGTGTGGGGTATCTGTACGACTACCGCCGTCAAATCCAGCCTGAGCAGGCGCAGCGCGAAGCGGCCATCGCCCATATCGACTACCGGTTAGTGTCGCTGGATGCCAGGCGGCGCGAGGTGCGCTTTGCCAGGCAGGGCGTTCGGGTGGATCTGGGGGGGATCGCCAAAGGCTACGCGGTGGAGCGGGCAGCGGCTGGGCTGCGCGCGCGTGGTGTGCGCCACGCGATCGTCAGTGCTGGCGGCGACAGTCGGATTATCGGCGACCGCCGCGGACGTCCGTGGACAGTGGGGGTACGTGATCCACGCGATGCGCGGGGCATTTCGGTACGTTTGCCGTTGGAGAATGAGGCGGTGTCCACGTCCGGCGATTACGAGCGTTACTTCGAGGCGGATGGGGTGCGCCATCACCACATTATCAACCCCGCCACTGGCACATCGCCTTCGCAGGTCCATAGCGTGACCGTCATCGGGCCGGATGCCACCATGACCGATGCCTTGTCGACCGGCACGTTCGTGCTGGGAATACAGCGTGGACTGGCACTGATAGACACCTTGGAAGGGTATGAAACTGTGATCTACGACGCAGGCGGAAAAATCCATTATTCCACGGGTTTAGTTGATCCGCAGGCCGTCCCGGCCACTGCGCCATAATATTACATAACGTAAGATTACTCGATCTACCGGCCCACCAATACTGTTGTTGTGAACCGACACGTTGACACTTGTTTTAGGCCTGTGCGACCGTTCATCCACGAAAGGGCAAAGCCGTTGAAAAACGGTGACGCAAAGCCACCGGTCTAAGGGTAAAGCCTACGACAGCGGAGCCGCCGGATCATGTGCACGTTGAATAAAAGGACGTGGCATCTGTGCGCTTTGCTGTTTGTGCCGCCCGCAAGGACGTCAGTCAACCGCATGAAGCGAGTTAAGGATGCCGACGATGAGTGCCACATGGATACGGGGGGGCAAAGATAATAGATTCCAACCGGCGTCATTCGTGGCTCGGATTCCGATCGAGCCGGGCGGCATCCGCCGCAGGTCTCGCAGGCGGGAGTATTGGCAACAATCGCCCCCCAGGCATGGAACTGCGCAGCGACGTCGCGAAACCCCGGCAGCCGCGCCCCATCGCGCGAAGATTGCCGGTAACGATAACAACACAAGGCGAGAGAGCCATCCCACGATGAGAACTGAAATGTCACCGCATTGCTATCCGCCCGCCGGCACCTTGTGTCGCCATGTGCTTGCCAGCGTATTGATGGGCGCCCTGGGTTTACTGTCCTCGGCGCTCGCTGCGCAGTCCGAGGCTGGCGCTGACACGCAGGCACAGATCGCCGACAGCGACGCGCAGGCGGCACTGCGAAGCATTGATCAGGAGGTGCAGGACATCAAGGCTGAGGTGCTGGCGCTGAATCGCGACCTGTTCATTCTGGAAGAGGAACTGCTGTTCCCCGCCAACACCCAGGTAGCCGTATTCGTCTCGCTGGACGTGGGCGACTTCTTCCAACTCGACTCGGTGGAGCTGCAGCTGGACGGCAAACAGGTGGCCAGCTACCTGTACACCGAGCGTGAGCTGGAAGCGCTAACACGCGGTGGCGTGCAGCGGTTGTTCCTGGGTAATCTGCGCACCGGTGAGCATGAGCTGGTGGCATTTTTTACCGGCCAGGGCACGCACGAGCGCGACTACCGCCGCGGCACTACGTTGAATTTTGAAAAGGCGTTAGGCACCAAATACCTGGAGCTGCGGATTGAAGACCGCGAACGCCGCTTGCAGCCGGAGTTTGTCGTCAAACAATGGGACTGACTCGCACCACAGCCCGGCACATGGCGCTAACCCACCGCAGGGTGCGGTGCGCTTCAGTGAACGCTGGGGTGAACTATGGGTTGAACTATGGGGCGATATCTGGAGTGGTGATTACCTTTGGGCGCCGCCTGCGTACATGCCCCAGACGGTACAGGCATGACTAAGGCCGCCGCCCACGCGCTGGCAGTGCTGAGCACGCTGTTCATATTGCTCGGCAGCGCGGCCGATGTGCAGGCCCGATCCAAGGCGAAGCAGGTACGCGATCTGCACTACGGCGAAGTGCTGTTTCATTTTTATCAGCAGGACAGCTTTACCGCTATCAGCCGACTGCTTGCGGCTGAGCAGCAGGAACGGTTGCCCAACCACGCACAGGATGCGCAGGTGTTGCTCGGGGGCTTGTATCTGGGCTATGGCCAGCAGGATGCGGCCGCCGCCATTTTTGCCGAACTGCTGCGCAATGACACCCGCGACCAGGTGCGTGATCGGGCTTGGTTTTACCTGGCCAAGATTGCCTACCAGCGCGGCGAGCCCGAGCGCGCCGCGCACGCGCTGGAGCAGATCGGTGAGGCGCTGGAACCGGACATGGAGGCCGAGCGCCGCCTGCTCGGAGCGCAACTGTTGATGCGCCAGGGTCAGTTTGGCGGGGCCGTGGCCGCGTTGGAATCCTGGCGGGCGCCCCGCGACTGGCTGGATTACGCACGGTTTAATCTCGGCGTGGCGCTGGTGCGCCACGGGCGTGAGCAGGACGGCACACGTCTGCTGGCACAAATCGGCGCGGGCAAAGTACAGCCCGACCATGTGGGCTGGGCCCGGCGCATATTCACGCCGTGGTACTGGCTGTTCCGCAAGCGGCGCATGAGCGAGGACATTAGTTACGACGAGCATCAAGCGCTTACCGACAAGGCCAATCTGGCCCTGGGGTTTGCATACCTACAAAACGAAGCGCCCGCGCAGGCGGCCGAAGCATTGGTGCGGATAGAGGCGGACAGCCCATGGGCCAGCAAGGCATTGCTTGGGCAGGGATGGGCGCATGCGGCGATGGGAGACTATCAGGCGGCACTGGCACCCTGGGAAAGCCTGAAAGACGGCGACCGCTTTGATCCTGCGGTGCAGGAATCGCTACTCGCGGTTCCCTACGCGCTGGGCAAGATGCGTGATCAGGACGCGGCGGTGGAAGGCTACAGCGCGGCCATCGCGTCGTTCAATGATGAGATGCAGCGGTTGGACGCGTTGGGCGGCTCCCTCGATCAGGGGCAGTTCCTGGATGAAGTGCTGGAACAGGCACCGGTCGATCAGCTAGGCTGGTTTTTTAAGCTGAGCGAATTGCCCGATACACCGCAAAGCCGCTATCTGTACCAGTTGCTGGCGGATCATTCCTTTCAGGAAGGGCTTAAGAACTATCGCGATCTGCGGTTTTTGACCGATAACCTAGGGCAGTGGCAGGCCGGGCTCAGCACCTACGTGGATATGCTTGATACGCGCTTGCAGCGTTATCACCAGCGCGTGGAACTCATGCGTGAGAGCCTGCGCGAAGATCGCATGGGCGAGCTTGAGCAGGTGGCCTCGGCCGCACACAGGCGCTTGCAGGAAGTGACCCACGATGACAACGCTGCAGGCCTTGCCAGTGAGGACGAGTTGGCGCTGATGAGCCGCCTGAAACAAGTGGAGCAGCGTCTAGCATTAATCCCGGCAACCCAGTTGCCCGCGGGCGCCGTCGACAAGGCACGGCTGCTGCGCGGCGTGTTGAGGTGGCGCCAGAGTGAGGCGTTTCCCGCCCGTCTGTGGGAGCAACGCAAAGCGACCCGCGCACTGGATGATGCTCTGGCCACGGCCGGGCTGCAGCGTGAATCGTTGTTGACTGCGCGGGAGCACGCGCTGGACGGTCTGGAGGACTTTCGCACACGCATCGAGGCGTTGCGGCCGCGCATCGCGCAATTGCAGGCGCGGATTGATTTGGCGTTGAACGGGCACCAGCGCTATCTGGAAACCCTGGCCGAGGCTCAGATTGAAGGTCGTCGCCAACGGCTGCGTGCGTATCTGACCGAAGCGCAGTTTGCGCTGGCCAGTGTGTATGACACTGGCGCGCACGCAGGGGCGGCACCGTGAGGCTTATCACCTCATTCAATGCTCAGCCGATGCCGCGCGCACTTTCGGGGCTTGCATGCGCGCTCGCCGCCGCCGCACCGCTCGCCTTTTCGGCGCCTGTGTGGGCGCAGGATGTCGCCGCGGACGCGGGTCCCGACGCCATCCAGCCGAAAAATCCGACGGCGACCACCGCCGGCGAGACGGGGGGCGATACCGCGGTGGATGAGGTGGCCGAGCAGGCCCGCCGTGTGAATCTGGATCGGGCGCGCGAAAGTTACCGAAACTTCCTGGATCTGGCCCCGCTGGACGATCCCCGTCGGGCGCTGGCTTTACGCCGCCTGGCCGATCTGGAACTGGAACGGGCGGAAGAGGCGTTGGCGAACGGCGATCCGCCGGATGCCACCGCGCAGGGCTATGCGGCAGCCATCGATCTGTACACCCAGTTCCGTACCCGCTATCCGGACGATGCGGACAATGACGTGGTGCTCTATCAACTGGCCCGCGCGCATGGTCAGCGTGGCGACAGCGACGCGGCGCTGCAGGTATTGGCAGAACTCGCCAGCCGCTTTCCCGAGTCTGCGTACGTTGCGGAAAGCCATTTTCGGCGTGGCGAATCGCTGTTCTCACAGGGGCAGTTCGCACCTGCGGCCGATGCCTATGCTGCCGTGTTGGCCTTACCCGAGCATTCCACCTTTGTGGAGCAGGCCTTGTACAAACATGGCTGGTCCATGTTTCGCCTAAGCCAGTACGAGCCGGGGTTGGCCTCGTTTTACATACTGGCCCAACGCATGTTGGCACCGGACGGGGCTTTTTCCGAGAGCAGTTTTGAACAACTGAATCGCGCCGAGACGGAGTTACTGGAGGACGCCTTGCGCGCCAGCAGCGTGAGCTTCTCGTATCTTGAGGGTGTGCAGTCGCTTAGCGGATTTTTGCGCGAGCGCGAGTCGCTGGGTTTTGAACACCTGTATTTTCAGCGGCTGGGCGATTTGTACTTGAGCCAGCAGCGTTTTAGTGACGCAGCGCAGACCTACGAGGCGTTCGCGGCGCAGTATCCGGATCGCGATCGCGCGCCCAGCTTGCAGCTGGCCGTGATCGAAACCTATCGCACTGCCGGCTTTGCCGACAAAGTGCTGGCAGCCAAAGAGCAGTTCAGCGATCAGTATGCGCTGACCGGGCCGTTTTGGATCAGCCGCGACCGCACGCAGTTCCCCGAGGTGGTTGATGCGATCAAGCTGCACCTGGGGGAGCTAACACAGCACTATCACGCCGCCGCACAAACAACTGGTTCGGCGCACAACTATGCGCAGGCAACTCGCTGGTATCGGCTATGGCTGAATTCGTTCCCGCAAGACCCGGGTGCGCCGGCGACACGTTTTCTGCTGGCCGAGTTGCTGTTCGAGCAGTCGTTGTTTGATGAGGCAACCGCCGAGTACGAACGTAGTGCGTACGAGTATGGCCCGCACGAAAAAGCCGCCGAAGCGGGCTATGCTGCGTTGCTGTCTTACGACCGCCATGCTGCCAGCCTGCAGGGGCAGGCCCTGGCAGACTGGCAGCGATTTAAGATCGACAGCTCACTTCGATTTGCTGAAACCTTCTCCACCCACGAGCAGGCGAGCGCCGTGCTCACCGATGCCGCGGAACAGTTGTTTAATCTGAAAGAGTACGAGGGCGCTTTGCAGGCGGCCACGCGCTTGGTGCAATGGCAGCCCCCGGCCGCGACCGGTTTACAGCGCACTGCCTGGGCAGTGATCGGGCATACTCACTTTGATCGCGAGCATTTTTCTCAGGCCGAGCAGGCGTATACCCGTCTGAGCAGCGTTACCCCGACGGCGGATCCGCAGTTTGCGCAAGTGCAGGAGCGCCTGGCCGCATCGGTCTACAAGCAGGGTGAGGTGAAGCGCGACGCGGGCGATCTCACTGGCGCGGTCGATGCGTTCTTACGCGTCGCAACGGCGGCCCCGTCGGCGGCCATTGTGCCGACCGCTCAGTATGATGCCGCGCTGGCACTCATGCAGGTGGAGGACTGGTCACGGGCCGGTACAGTGTTGCGTGAGTTTCGTGCCCAGCACACCAATCATCCGCTGCAGGCGGAGGTGACGCGGAATCTGGCGGTGGCCTATTTGGCCAGCGAGCAACCGCAGCAGGCGGGTGAGGAACTGGCGCGGATGGCGCAGGCGCCCACCACCGAGCTGCCAGCCCGTCGCGAGGCGGCCTGGCAGGCCGCACAACAGTTTGAACTAGCCAAAAATACCCAGCATGCCGCGGCAACATACGGCTATCTGCTCGCCCAGTTAAGCCCACCGTTGGATGAGGCTGTGGATGCACGTGAGGCGATTGCCCGGATACATGACAACGCCGGCAACCAGAGTGCCTATCACGAGGCGTTACGCGGGCTGGTGCAGATGGATCAGCGCGCTGGCGCTGGGCGTAGCGAGCGCAGTCGCTCGGCCGCTGCGGACGCCGCGCTAGTGCTGGCCGATGCGCAGTTGCCACAGTTTCAGGCGATTCGCTTACACGCCCCGCTGGCACAATCGCTGCAGTTGAAAAAGACGGCGATGCAGACTCTGCTGGATGCCTACGCCCAGGCTTCCAGTTATCAAATTGCCGAAGTGAGCACGGCCTCGTCCTACCGGATTGCTGAAATCTATCGCGAGTTGGGGTCTGCGCTGATGACCTCGCAACGCCCGCCCGGGCTCTCGGAGCTTGAGCTGGAGCAGTACGAGTTGCTATTGGAGGAGCAGGCGTTCCCCTTCGAAGAAAAAGCGATCGAAGTGCATGAAGCCAACGCGCAGCGCAGCAGCGACGGGCTGTTTAATCAATGGGTGAAAGCCAGTTTCGCACGACTTGCCGAACTGTTGCCGGCGCGCTACGCGAAAGTAGAAAAAGGAGAGACACTTGTTACCTACATGGAGTAAGGGCTGCGTGGTCCTCTGCCTGAGCAGCACCGTTTTGTTGAGCGCGTGCGGGCGTTCTGCGGTACGCACGCAGGCGGACGCGCCGCTGGCGCTGGAGCAGAGCCAGCCAATGTACGCGTTGGCGTTGCAGCACATGCGCGAGTCCCGATACGAGCAGGCGCAGAGAATTCTCACCGAGCTGGTGCAGCAGGCGCCGTCACTTGCGGGCCCTCGCGTCAATCTGGCCATTATCCATGCGCATAATGATGATTTGGAGCAGGCGGAAGCGCAGCTGCAGGCCGCGATCAAGCTCAAGCCCGAGGCGCCCATTGCGCACAATGAGCTTGGCATGGTGTACCGCCGGATGGGGCGTTTCCTGTCCGCTGAGCAGGCCTATGCCAAAGCGTTGGCGCAGGCGCCGGAGTACGCCAAAGCGCACTACAACCTAGCGGTGCTATACGACATTTACCTGCGCCGCTCAGAAGAGGCGCTCGCGCACTACCAGCAGTACCAGAGCCTGGCTGTCGAGGAGGATGCTCAGGTGGGCAAGTGGGTAGCTGACTTGCAGCGGCGGATCAAAAAAGAGCAACGCACCGCGCAGGTCACCGAACAATGAGAACCCGTCAGCTCAGCGTTGCATTCGTGTGCGGATGGTGCCTTTGCACGGTCGCCATAGCGCAAGACACCGTGCAGGCGGGGGCGAGCGATGTGGATCAGGCTTTCGCGCGCGCGATGCGCGATGACACGGCCGCGCCAGTCCCGCCCGCACCGGTGGCACCGGCGAGGCCCGCAGCCGCAGCGGCGGATGCTGCATCCGTTCCCGGCGATGGCGCTCGCGAGCCATCGCGCGATGAACCCGCAGCGACGCCCCGCCCGCGCTCGGGACTGACGCTGGAGACCACGTCGGTCAGCGGTAACCGGGAGTTACCGAAAGTTATGGTAATTGTGCCGTGGAAAAACGCGCAGCCAGTTGAACTAGGCGGCAGGCCGCTGTCCAGTCTGGTGGAAGAGGCATTAACCCCAATCGACCGCGAAGTGTTCCAACGAGAGTTGGATTACTACGGACTGCTTCATGGCGAGCAGCGCGATGACGCGCAATAGTAGACATATCTGAAACGGAATCTCAGTAAGGAGATAGAAGATGGACGCGTACAACGCGATCGTGAGTTTCTTCCAGGACGGCGGGGTGTTTATGTTCCCCATCGTTGTTGTGTTGGCGATTGGTCTGGCAATTGCGTCCGAGCGGTGGCTGGTGCTTACGGTTGCGCGCAGCAGCAATAAGCGGGTGTGGGGAAAGTTAACGCCCATGCTCAAGACCGGTGATTACAATCAGGCTGCCGCGCTCACGCGTCAGTCCAAAACCGCCGTGGGCAATATTCTCACTTACGGGTTTGATCGCATGAAGTCGGCGCGTCGTCGCGATGATATTGAAAAAGCGATGGAAGAGAGCCTGCTGGAAGAGCTGCCACGTTTTGAAAAGCGCACCCATTACCTGGCGACCTTTGCCAACATCGCCACGCTGCTTGGACTGCTGGGCACCATCATCGGGCTGATTCGCGCGTTTACGGCCGTCGCCGCAGCAAACCCCGCGGAGAAGGCCGATTTACTCTCGGCCAGCATCTCGGTGGCGATGAATACCACGGCGTTTGGCCTGATGGTAGCGATTCCGCTGCTGCTAATGCACACGGTGTTGCAGACCAAAACTACCGAGCTGATCGACAGCCTTGAGATGGCGTCGGTGAAGTTCCTTAACTCTGTGTCTGAGCGCACGGCGCAGGCTGCCGGCTGATGAACGGCCGCTGGCGCGATCGACGCTCCCACGATGAGGCCGATCTCAATATCACGGCTTTCATGAATCTAATGGTGATCCTGGTGCCGTTCCTGCTGATTACGGCCGTGTTCTCACGCATGGCGATCCTGGAGCTTAATCTGCCGGCGGATGCGACGGCCCAGAATGATGAGCCGGAGCCGGAGCTGCAATTGGAAGTGACGGTCCGTGCGGACCGGCTGGAAGTGGGCGATCGGAACACCGGACTGCTCAAGATGCTGGACAACACGCCCGAGGGGTACGACCTGGACGGTCTGTCGGCGTATCTGCAGCAGGTAAAAGTACGCTATCCGGACAAACTGGATGCCACGCTGCTGCTGGAGCCCCAGATCGACTACGAGGTGCTGGTGAACGTGATGGATACATTGCGTGTGGCGCCCGTGCAAGAAGTGGTGGACGGCGTGCGCTTTGGTGAGTTGTTTCCGGAGGTCTCAGTTGGCGATGCCGTGGCGCTCCCCGAAATGACGACCGCCGCACAGAGCAACGAAATGGCGCAGGCACGATAAGGCATGCATACAGCCCTCACCCAAGGAACAGGTCATGTTTAAGTCCAAGCGTGCCCAGCGAATGGCGCGACATCAGAAACGCAGCGCCACCGGGCGTTTGAATCTGATATCGCTGATGGATATTTTCACCATCCTGGTGTTCTTTTTGCTGGTGAACTCATCGGATGTTCAAGAAGTACCCGGCAGCAAAATTGTGCAGATGCCAGAGTCGGTCGCGGAGCAGAAACCACGGGAGACGGTGGTGGTGTTGGTGACCACAGAGAATATTCTGGTGCAGGGTGACGTGGTAGGTTCTACCAGCGCTGCGCTGCAGGGCGATGAGCAGGTATTGCAAGCGCTCAAGGATGCGCTGATGGCCCGTGCACAGCTGCTGCTAGGCGAAACCGCCGAAGACCCCGAATCGGCACCGCGTGAAGTGACCATTATGGGCGACAAGTCTATCCCGTTCAGTCTGCTTAAGAAGGTCATGGCGACCTGTACTGAAGCGGATTACACCCGAGTTTCGCTGGCGGTGGTGCAAAAAGGCGCCGACGACAGCAGCGCGAGCTAAAGGATCAGCA
>CBDUQI010000191.1:0-11441 GCA_965369325.1 uncultured Gammaproteobacteria bacterium | reverse complement strand
TCCAGTAACTGGCGAGTAGTGCAAAGCCGTGTGGCTGCCTCAGGGCAGACGCTGCGCGACTGCAAAATGGCCAGATGCCCCTGGGTTTCGGTCAGATCAGCCACCAAGCCCGCGTGGTGTTCGCGCCATCCTTCGGCCTGCGCGCGCTCACCATCGGCGCTGTAGCGGGATAGCGTGTGTCGCACCTGCTCATGCGCCTCAGCGTTAAGCAGCCGGTGGCGCTCGCGGTCTTCCTGCTGCAGTTTGATTCGTTTGAGCGTGCGTTCAAGCTCTTCGATCCAGCGGTCGTGTACGGTTAGCGCCCGTTTTGGCGCGAACGGTGAGTGGGAGACGACGGGCGCGTACGGTGTGGCATCCAGCGCATCCAAGGTGAGGTCCTCCAACTCTGCCCGCAGCCGGGTATTGCGCGCTTGCTGCACTTGGTACTCTTCGGTCAGACCTTCGATGCTCTGTTGCAGGGTTTGAGTTAGCGCCTCCAGTGTGCCAGTGGCGTCTTCGCGCACCAGTATGGCCTGCTTGAGCAATGCTTCGCAGCTTTGCCAGGTGCCCCGTGCCAGATCCAGGTGGGCCTCTAGCATGTAATCGTTTTCGGCCAACGCCGTCTCTTCGATGGCGGCATCGTGCATGGCGCTGGCAGCCGACTGCATGCTAACCAAACATGCCGTGATGACCTGGTTTTCCACGTGTGCTGCCAGCTCTACGCGTAACTGGTGCAATGGTGCATCGATACTGCCCTCGGCCGCCCACGTTTTCAGTGCCCGGATTTCCTCGGCAAGGATGTCCTGCAGCATGGCCATGTGTGCGCACTGATCAGCACTACCACCGGCGGTCTCGCTGATGGCCAGTGCCTGGCGTGCTCGAGCAGCGCGCTGGCGCGCGAGAGTCGCTTCCAGTTCCGCAGAATCAGTGACCATAATGCGCACGCGGTCATCCAGATCGTCGATGCGGGTGAGCTGGCGCTGCGACTCACGGTGTTTGGTCTGCAGGGTACGATCAAGCTCCGTGCCGATCGATTGCAGGTGCTCAACACGTTCACGCGCCCGATCCAGAGGGTCTAGGCCATCGAGCGGGTCGGCCAGGACCGCACGTCCGTTGTGTTTTGCATGGTGGCCATTGACAGGTAGGGCGGCGCCGTTAAGCGGTTGTGCGAGGCGCGGCTCGAGCAGCGAAGGTTCGTTGTCGAACTCCGTATCCAGATCTTCAAGCGACCGGTTTAACGCCTCCAGACGGGCCCCCAGCTCACTCAACTCCGCCGTGGAGCGCTCCAGTTCGCTGATGACCTTCCCTTGTGCGGGCAAGCTGCGCTGCAGATCGTCGAGGCTGCGGTACATCTCGGTTTGCGCGGACGCGATGGACTTGAGATTCACCGGCTGTGGTCCACGACCGCCGCTCAGCATGTGGGTCACGCGCAACAGCATGCGGCGACCGCCGCGCGTAATCGCGGCCATGGTTGTCGGTTTTTCGCTGTCTGTCGGGCCCATAGCGATCCTTAGTATCACGATGCCCCAGTGACAACAATGCCACATAAACCCGCTGCAGCGGTGATACGTAGCTGTCCGTCCGGCCCGCCTGCAACACCGCTTCAATACACTTGGCGATAAGGCACGGCCCTCTCTGCGCAATGCAGTATTGTCCCCGCCGGTGTTGTCCAAACACCGAGGCCACATCGTGTGGTGGCCGGCGATCTTTGGGAGGGAGCGCATGAAACACTCACGCCGATCATTTAACATCTTGATTCAAATCATTTTTATAGTATTTTGTTATGGAGGCGTATGGTGGCCGGCAAGCGCTGCAGAGCGTGATGCGGCCAATGAGGCTTACGTGAATGCCGACTGGGCGCAGGCGGCCCGGCTGTACGGCGCGCTGACGAAAGCAACTCCAACGGATGCCCGCGCGTGGTACCGCCTGGGGGTGTCGTTGCGCAGCGATGGGCATTCGGCCGAGGCGCTAAAGGCGCTGGAGAAGGCTGCGGAACTGGGCACGCCGCCCAGCTTTGTGGACTATGAGCGCGCGCGGGCGCACCTGCAACAGGATGACATAAGTGCCTCAATGGCGGCGCTTAAGCGCGCCGTCGAGGCAGGATTTAATAACCCGGATGTGCTGCGCGAGGAGGCCTTCGCCACCCTGGCTGAGCGCCCGCAGTTCACCGCGCTACTCAAGCAGGCCCACAACAATCGCTACCCCTGCGATGGCGATCCGGCGTTCCACCAGTTTGATTTTTGGTTGGGCGAGTGGGAGGTGACGGCCGGTGGGCAATACGCAGGCAGCAACCAGATCTCCGCCCGTGAGAGCGGTTGCGTGCTGTTCGAGCAATGGACCGGGGCCGGCGGCTCAACCGGCATCAGCATGAACTACTACGATGCCGGGCGTGGTAAATGGGTGCAGCTGTGGCACAGCGCCTCGGGCGTGCTGATTAAGATCGAAGGCGGTTTGCAGGAGGGCTCTATGGTGCTGGTGGGCGAATTGCAAAACGTGCGCACGGGTTTGCAGGCGCCGTTCCGCGGAACCTGGACGCCGTTGGAGGATGGCCGCGTGCGCCAGTTCTTTGAGCAATACAACGAAGAAGGCGACAGTTGGGCACCCTGGTTTGAGGGGTTTTACAAACGTAAGGCCAGCGCTGGAAGCTGATCTTCGCCAAGCATCGCTGGCACGACATCGTGTGATGAGTTGGGTACCATGCAGCGCCTACTGTGGCATCGGGCCGCGGCAACCGCTGGGAGTCCGGCCGGATGGTCCTGGATGCGCCTACCGTCATTGTGCTGATCATCGCCTTTGCCTGGTCCGGTTTCGTGCGGGCGGGGTTGGGTTTTGGCGGGGCCGGGCTGATGTACCCCATCGCATTGCTGGTGGTGGATTCGGTGCTGTTCCTGGTGCCAATCGTTTGCGTGCAGGTGCTGGTGTTTTCCGTCGGCACACTTATTCGCGACCATCGTCTAATTAACTGGCAAGTCCTGCGCTGGTTAATGGCGGTGCTGCTTGTGCCGTTCTTTGTTGGCGTGCTGGGGCTGGTGACGTTGCCGGAGTTCGCCGTGTTGATGATGGTGTACACCATCATCACCATCTACGCGTTGGGTTATATCTTTCGGGTCGAATCGGCCACCCCGAGGGCCTGGATAGAGCTGCCAGCGCTGCTGGTGGGCGGCTACGTATCGGGGTTGTCGCTGGCAGGGGCACCGTTGATCGCAGCCGTTGTGGGCACTCGCCTTCAGCGGCACGAGTTCAGAGCCACGCTGTTTGTCCTATGGCCCACGTTGGTGGTAATCAAGCTGGCGACGCTGGTCAGTTTTGGGGTAGATCTGCAACTGCAGCATCAAGCCTGGTTGTTGCCCAGTGCGTTGGTCGGGCACCTGTTGGGCATGCGGGCTCACGAGTATCTACTCACCCGCAAAACCGACAGTTTCTACACCTGGCTTGGGCTTGGGTTACTGCTCATTTGCGCCGTTGGAATCTCCCGCCACCTACTGTAGTGGCGCTCGTGCCCGGCTACCAACCGATCCGCCTGCCGCACCGGGCGAGGCGTGATGCCGATTCGCGCATCTCATGCGCGAAAATTGGTGATCTGTGCATTGTGTCAACCTGGGCAGGTCGGCATAGTGGGGAGCTCGGTACGGATACGGCTGTGGTAGCTTGATCGTCCGGCGACGACGGCCCTAACTAACTCTTGTGGAGATCTACGATTATGGCAGATGGTGCATTTACAACGCCTGGCCCGGTAAACGAGTCGGTACGTGATTACGTACCTGGCGGCGAGCAGGCCGCGGCGCTGCAGCAGCAGCTGGCCGCCAACATGGCGGACACGCGCGAGATTGCTGTGCACATTGGCGGTGAGGACGTGAGCACTGGTCGACTCGAGGATTGCCGCCCGCCACATCAGCATGCCCATCTGCTCGGCCAGTTCCATAGCGCCGGCGCGGCCGAGGCGACGCTTGCAATTGAGGCGGCCTCACAGGCGCACGGGCAGTGGAGCTCGATGCCGTGGGAGTCCCGCGCTGCCGTATTTCTCAAAGCGGCTGATTTGCTTACCGGGCCGTACCGCGACCGGATTAACGCGGCCACCATGCTTGGGCAGAGCAAGACCGTTTACCAGGCAGAAATTGACGCCGCTTGCGAGTTGGCAGACTTCTGGCGCTTTAATGTTCACTACCTTACCCGCATGTATGCGGATCAGCCGACCTCCGGTGCCGGCATCTGGAACTACGTGGATTACCGGTCGCTCGAGGGTTTTGTGCTGGCCGTCACGCCCTTTAATTTCACGGCCATTGGCGCCAACCTAGCGACTGCGCCGGCGTTGATGGGCAACACGGTGCTGTGGAAGCCGGCAGAGACTCAAACCTACAGCGCCGCCGTCACCATGGATGTGCTGCGTGAGGCTGGGCTGCCGCCCGGCGTAATCAACTTCCTGCCTGGCGATGGGCCTGCGATTGGGAAAGTCGCGTTGGCGCATCCGGACCTGGCCGGCATCCATTTCACTGGCAGCACCGCGACCTTCCAGCATTTGTGGTCCGAAGTGGGCCGCAATATCCGTCAGTATCGAGCGTATCCGCGGCTGGTCGGCGAGACTGGCGGCAAGGATTTTGTGTTCGCTCACCCCAGTGCCAACGTGGAGGCACTGGTGACCGGGCTGGTGCGTGGCGCCTTCGAATTCCAGGGACAAAAATGCTCGGCGGCCAGCCGCGCGTTTATCCCGGCCGGGCTTTGGGATCAAGTGATGGCGCGCCTTGAAGAGGTGATTGGCACTATTGCCATGGGCTCGCCGACGGACTTCAGCAACTTTATGGGGGCTGTCATCGACGCCCGCAGCTTTGCCAAGATTAGCGGCTACCTGGCCTATGCACGCGAGGCTGATGATCATCGCATTGCGATCGGTGGCGGCACCGATGATTCGGTTGGCTATTTTGTCGAGCCGACCGTCGTGGTCGCTGACAGCCCGCACGCCAAATTGATGACCGAGGAAATATTCGGTCCGGTACTGACTTTGTATCGATACGAGGAAGCCCAGATGCAGGCCACACTGGATGCGCTGGATACGGCCTCGCCGTACGCGTTAACTGGCGCGATATTCTGCCAGGATCGACGCCATATCAGGCAGCTTAGCGAGCGGCTGCGGTTTTCCGCCGGCAATTTCTATATCAACGATAAACCCACGGGGGCAGTGGTGGGCCAGCAGCCATTCGGCGGTGGTCGCGCCAGCGGCACCAACGACAAGGCAGGCAGCATGCAGAATCTATTGCGCTGGACGTCACCGCGCGCGATCAAAGAAACGTTTGTGCCTGCGGTGGATATACGCTACCCGCACATGGGTTAGCACGCGGTGCCATCGTTCAGGAGGCGGACATGCTGCCGACCGCCTCGGCTGAGCCCTGCGGGGCGTTGCCAGCGCGACTTTCCAGGCCGGTCGTGATACTGCTGATCAGGTCTTTGCTTGAGAAGGGCTTCTGCAGGATGCTGCAAAACAGACGCGATGGGGAGTTGAGCGAATTGATGCCGTAGCCGGTGGTCAGGATGATCGGCATGCCCGCTCGAATGCTGTCTATCTGCTCGGCCAGTTCCGAGCCGCTCATGTCGGGCATGGTGAGGTCGGTAATTACAATATCGAACGCTTCCGGGGCCCGGCGAAAAACCTCTAATGCATCTGCCGCGCTGGTAAACGCCGTGACCTCGTAGCCACTGCCGGTGAGCAGGCGCCTGTTAACGTCGATCAGTGCTGATTCATCGTCCACCAGCAGGACGGTCTGGCTCTTGCCGTGCCGAGTGTTTTGCGGCACTGAGCATGACACGTTCGGCTGGTCGACCATTGCGAGGCAGATCGCAAACTCCGTGCCGCCCTTATCGGGTGCCACAACGCTTACACGCCCGTCGTGGGCACGTACCACGCCGTGCACGATCGAAAGCCCCAGACCGGTACCCTTGCCAACCGGTTTGGTGGTAAAGAACGGATCGAACACACGCCCGCGGATGGCCGGATCGATACCTGGGCCGTTGTCGGTCACGCGCAGTCGCGCCCACGCAGATTCCTTCAAGGTATCCCCGTTGTTTGCCTTTGCCTCACGCAGGTGCTCCAGCGTGATATCAATTACGCCGTCGTTACTCACCGCGTCAATGGCGTTGGTCACCAGATTAATCAACACCTGCGCGAGCTGGCCGTGGTCCGCCTTTACCCACACCGGCGCGGGGGGCGTGTGGACGTTAATCTGCACCGTGGCGGGCGTGGAAGCGCGCAGAAATTCCACTGTTTCACGAATATTCGCGCCCCATTGCAGGGCCTGATGCTCTTCCACGTGCCGCCGACTGAAGGCCAGAATCTGGCGTACCAAATCACGAGAGCGCAGCGATGCGTTTAGCACCTGCTCCATCGGCTGTTGGGCCGGGTGACCACTGGGCAAGTCGCGCAATGCCAGCTCGTTGTAACCAATGCTGGCGGCAAGCACATTGTTAAAGTCATGCGCGATACCGCCGGCCAGGCGGCCAATAGCATCTAGCTTTTGCAGTTGCAGGACTTCGCGCTCCAGTGTTTTTTCATGCTCAGCTCTTGCGCGCTCTTCGGTCACGTTTTGCAGCGTGGCGATGATAACCCCATCGCAGCCTCGTACCGTGCGCGGAGCAGCAAATTCATAACTGAAAATTTGCGGTGGTTGCACTTTGCGCACGGCATCCATGCGCACACTAGGGCCACCCTCACACACTTGCACTAACTTCTCCCTTAGGGTGTCGGGCGATTCGAATAACGCCAGATGCGCGTCCAGCGACTGCATCTCCGTGTCGGGCCTGATCCCAAGCAGTCGTGGCGTTTCACCATCCAGCAGCATCTTGTCGTAGGGTGGTGCTAGTTCGAAGCTGCCAATTCCCGCGATCAGTTGGGCCTGACGCAGTGCAAGCTCGCGTTGGCGCGCGGTGCGATGCTCCCGTCGCAGCAAACGGAGCAGCAATACCAACCCGGCCAACAGTATCGCGATAATGCCAAGCAGCGAACTGGGCGCGATGAAACGTACCGAAGAGCTTTCAGTCTGTCGGTTCCAGTTTTCGTAAATTTGATCCCGCGCCGCGTGCGACATGGATGCGATGGACTGATTGATGAGTGGCATTACCGGGGCCCAGTCGCGGCGTAGTGCGATCGCGCCGTCTTTAGGCCCGCCCAAGCGGAATGCCAACTTTACATCGTTTGCATCTGCAGCGGCGATCGCCTGACGGGCCACCGGCAGGTACTCCACCCAAGCATCGGCGGCGTGGTTGCGCAGTTTCGCCAGCGCAACATCGGGATCGGACTCGCCGGTAATACTCGCCGCGCGCTGCAGCGAGTCGACGGTGCCGTAGCTGGGATGAATAATCACTCGTTGATCGTGCAGATCCCGCTCGTCCGACCAGAAGGGTGCATCGCTGCGCGAAATCACCACCGGTGCGAGTTCGATCGCAGCTTCGCTGGACAGAAAGTTGGTGTGTACCAGCGGGGTGTGAACGGTGTAGCCAAGCCCGTCGTAGAGGCCGGCACGTGCGTCGTCCACCACTTTGATCCAATCCTCACCGCCTAGAAACACAGGCGTTAGACCGGCTCGCAGCAGATGGTATTCCACCATTCTCAGCGCAAGGCCGTCGAATTGCCCATCGCGCAGCACCGTCAGCGGCTCCCAGGGAGCGGCGCCCAGCCGAACGATCGGATGCTGGTTGAGAAAGGCAAGCGCCTCGCGGCTGACGGTCGGACGTGCGTCGGATTGAAGCAGCACGGTTTGCTCGGTGATGGGCAGCCATCGCTCCTGCAACGAACGCGCCTGCGACCCGAGTTGATCGATCAGTGGCTCCAGTTGCGCCAATGTGTCGCTGCCGCTCTGGCGGGCGAAAATGTGCTGCCAGTGAAACCACAGGGGCGATTTAGTAAACCCAGGCAACAACGCCAGCTCGTCACCGGCATTAAAGGAGAATATTGCGTAGTCCACCTCGCCATGTTGAAGCAGTGTTCGGGCCCGTGTGCTGGAGGTAAGCGCTAGCGCAAGCGGCTTCCACTGCTGCGTTAGCGCTTGTGCTTGAGGTGATGTTTCAATCAAGGCGATTCGTTTGCCGGTGATGCTAGCGGCGCCGGAGAAGGGCGAGCCGGTGATGCTACCGGCGAATGTGTAGCGCCGGCCGATCGGTCGGGAAAAGGCCAGTTGCGGGTCGTCGACGAATTGTATCGGGCCGGCGAAATCCACAGTGCCAGCGCGCAGCATCTCCATGCAGGCCCGCTCGTCAGAACAAGGAGCAAAGGTGACGTCGGCGCTTGCGAGGGCTGCCAAGGCGCGCCACCAGTCGATGTACATCCCGTGCATCGTATCCGGTCGGCGTGCGCTGTCCGTGACTGGCATTGCGCCTCGCTCAGGGCTTGTGTGGCTAGATGTTGCCAGCGCGTGCGCGCCGGAGCGCGGGAGGTCGGTGGCGGGTAAGGCGACGCGCCAGCGAGGTGTGTCTGCGCAAGTGGCACCGCCGTATCCAAGTGCCATCAGCCCCGTCAGCAACGCGGCAAAACGGGTAGAGCGCCGCCGGGCGTGTGCCGCTAAGACGGGCATGAATGGGCAGGCCTGAGTTGCCGCCCTCTGGTTGGCAGTGTGATACCCATCACATCCAATGTCGTTCCACTGCAGGTTGCCGGTTGGTGCTTGCGTGGGAGGTCAGGGAGCTGAGGATGTGGTTGAACCCCGCTCGCGCTGATGGTTGTCCGCCCATGCTACGGCTGAGCATAGTCTATCAGGCTCGCGCCTGCATTCGGTTTAACAAATTTTACAGTGTTGTTCCGCAGCGCAAAAAACAGCGTTTGGTGGGGGCTGCTGCTCTACAGCAGGCCACGTTCGGCGAACGACACGCATGTGGTGTCGCCGATCACCAGATGATCCAGCAGGCGGATGTCGACTAGGCGCAACGCGTCGCGCAGGCGCCGGGTAATCGCCTCATCCGCCCGACTGGGCTCGGCAATGCCACTGGGGTGGTTGTGCGCGAGTATCATCGCTGCTGCGTTGTGCTCAAGTGCCTGACGCACGACTTCTCGCGGATGTACGCTCGCCCCGTCGATAGTGCCGCGAAACAGTTCCTCGAAGCGGATTAGCCGGTTGCGATTGTCCAGGTAGAAGCAGCAGAACACCTCGTAGGGGAGATCACGCAGTCGAGCACGCAGGAACTCGCGCGCGGCCGCAGGAGAGGTAAATCCGTCAGGTCGGGCCAGCGGCTCCTGAAGATACCGACGTACCAACTCCAACAACGCCTGCAACTCGGCGTAGCGGGCAGGCCCCAGCCCTTGCGCGGCGCAGAAGCGGGCTTGATCCGCGTTGAGCAAGCCGCGCAGGCCATCAAACTCAAGCAACAAGTCCTGCGCTAGATCCAGCGCCGTTTTGCCGCGCAGGCCGTGACGCAGAAATAGCGCGAGCAGCTCCGTGTTAGATAACGCACTGGCGCCCTCGCGCAGTAACTTCTCCCGTGGTCGTTGCTGCTCCGGCCAGTGCCTGATGCTCATGCGGGAAGTCCTCTCTTTGTAGCCACGGGCGTTCAAAGCGTAGGAGCGAACATCGCGACGGCGTCCCTACGGGGCCGGCGGCCGGTCGCAAGGTTGCCCTTGGATCCGCTCCGCATGCCTTCCCTGGCATTAATTGACCACGCTCACCGAATCTGCGCTGACTCGCGTTGGCGTCCCTGCCGCCGAGTGACCGGCAGAATGAAGATGTCGCCCTGGCCCGCTGAGTGACCAGTGGCTACCATCTTGGTGGCCGCCGCGATGTCCGCATTCACAGTGTGCCGCAGCCGAGGAGGCATCAAGGACGACTAATCGCTATGATTAGCCCAGAATTGCACCCGGTGTGCCGCCGCGATGACACACTAATCGCCTTGCCGGCCGCGACTGAAGAGCCTGTTGATACTGAGTGGGACCGCATGCTGTGAGTACACACCCGATCGCCCTTGAGGGTAAACGCATTTTGCTTGGTGTCAGTGGTGGCATCGCTGCTTACAAAAGCCCCGAGCTGGTGCGACGCCTGGCTGAGCGCGGCGCGCAGGTACAAGTGGTGATGACCCCCGGTGCGGAGCAGTTTATTACCGCCTTGTCGTTACAGGCGGTGTCCGGTCGGGAGGTGCGCCGCGGGCTGTGGGACGAATCTGCTGAAGCTGCGATGGGCCACATTGAACTTGCTCGCTGGGCCGACCTGGTGTTAATCGCGCCCGCCAGTGCTGATCTGATCGCACGCCTCACGGCCGGCCTTGCCGACGATTTGCTTTCCACCTTGTGTCTCGCGACCGAGGCGCCGCTGATGCTTGCACCAGCCATGAACCGCGTGATGTGGTCCAACGCGGCCACTCAGGACAACGTGAGCGCGTTGCGGGCTCGCGACGTGACCCTGCTAGGGCCTGGGCAGGGTGAACAGGCCTGTGGTGAGACCGGCCCTGGGCGAATGTTGGCGCCGGATGAGATTGCGGATGAGGTTGAGGCATTTTTCGCCAGCTCCAATCTGTTGGCCGGGCTGTCAGTGCTGATTACGGCCGGGCCGACCCGTGAGGCCATCGATCCCGTCCGCTTTTTGAGTAACCGCAGCTCGGGCAAGATGGGTTATGCCGTGGCACAGGCGGCGAGCGAGGCGGGTGCAGCGGTAACCCTGGTCAGCGGGCCGGTGAGCCTGCCCGTGCCGCGCCGCGTGCAGTGTATGAATGTGCAGAGCGCGCAACAGATGCACGACACGGTGCACGAGCATGTGGCCGAGTGCGATGTGTTTATCGGCACCGCGGCGGTGGCAGATTTTCGGTGTGCTGCGCCGTCCGAGCACAAAGTGAAGAAAACCGAGATGGGCGATGACTGGAGCATTGCCCTGAAGCCAGCCCCCGATGTGCTAGCCAGTGTTGGCGCGTTGGCGCAGCCGCCATTTACGGTGGGCTTCGCGGCCGAAACGCAAGATCTGCAGAGGCATGCGCGTGGCAAACTCGAACGAAAGAAACTGAATATGATCGCGGCCAACCTGGTGGGGGATGGGCGCGCTTTCGAAACCGATCACAATGCGCTGGAGGTGTTCTGGCACGATGGCGCGTGTGAGCTGCCCTCAGTGAGCAAGCTGCAGCTGGCCCGTCAATTGGTCGCGTTGATCGCCGAGCGGTACAAAGTGGACAACTCTCGCGGAGGCAAACGTTGAGCATGCGCGCAATCGAACTAAAAATTCTCAATCCTCAGCTGCGTGAGTTTGGATTGCCCGCATACTCCACCCCAGGTTCGGCCGGGCTGGATTTACGTGCCTGCATTGAGCAGGCGCTGCAAGTGGCGTCCGGCGAGACGCATCTGGTGCCGACCGGGTTCGCCATGCACATTGCAGACCCGATGCTTGCAGCAGTGCTGTTGCCGCGCTCTGGTCTGGGCCACAAGCACGGGATGGTGCTAGGCAATCTAACCGGCCTGATCGATTCGGATTATCAGGGGCAGGTGTATGTATCGATGTGGAATCGCGGCA
>CBDUQI010000190.1:0-11522 GCA_965369325.1 uncultured Gammaproteobacteria bacterium | reverse complement strand
CAATGGGACCCTTGCGTGCGAGGTATTGGGTAAACACAAGCGCACGCTCGCAGGGGCATAAACGATGGATATGTGCGATACACCGCACCAACTACAAATGCGTCAAAAGTAGCGCATGAGAAGGGGAACGTATGAACAGACCGATCATTTTACTGAGTGCTCTTGCCGTCCTTGCCAGCCACACGGCTTTGGCAGGAGATGAGTTATGCCGGGATGCGAACAAAATTGGGAATTTTGATATCGCCTTTGAAGGGGCCAACTTTGACGGCGAGGCAACCGAGTTTACGTATTGCTTTACCGGCCTAGCCAACCCGGCTCTAAGCAATTTTATGGTGGCGCTGGACCCACTTTGTATCCGCTCAGAAGACATCAGGCAATGCCAATCGGGTACCTGTTTTCATCAAAATAACGATCCGAACCTCGGGCTTACCGGCATCAAATTCGAGGACATTGAAGTGGAGCAGGGAGACACTCAGTGCTTCAGTTTCTCGCTGGACGGCGATTGGTCCAACACACTGCAGGATGTTTCGCTTGGCTTAAAGGCAGGGCCATCAACCGACGTCGGTGCGATTTGTGGACCAGGCTGCACTGGGCCTTGCGCTGCATCATTGCAGGTAGATACGCAATCCGAACCCACCGTATTGCTTGATTTGATACATCGCCGTGTGCCCACGTACACGGGCGGCGTCACTTACAAGTTAGTCGATCAAAACGGCAATCAGGTCATTCGCTGGGTCGGCGATGCATTCAGCGTCGCTTTTGGTGAACGCTATCAGGCCGAGACGCCGATACCCAATGGGCATGCGCTGGAACCCGGCCGCTATCTGCTTCAGATGAGGCTGAACGGTATGAGCGGCTGGCGCACGCTACGAACATCATTTGTGATTGACTAAAGCGCGGGTGCCCCACCGGCAGACTGCCGGCCTATGGCACATTCCGGGGTGGGGGTGGGGGTCGGCGCACTGCTCCCACCCAACACCCCACCAGAGCTCAGCGCTCCGCGCAGCCCAAGCAAAGTATTATCGCCACCCTCGCCTACCCTCACCTCTGCCTGTTTATTTTCGACCCCGCCCCGGCAAGATAGATAGAGATCCCGATCAGGGCGTATCCGAGAACGACGAAAATCATCACCAGGACAAAGAGCGACATTTCGACATACCTCCAGGGCAACGTGGCAATTCGTCGAGCGCCCGACCCGGTGCAAATGTTGGCCATTGAGCCTTGGTACCAACCGCTTACGCTTATCAACTTCGCGCTGGCTCCGTTAGCCTAAAAACACAAATATCCCTTATTTAATCAAAGGATTAAACAATTTCGCATCTGTTTTCAGCCTAATTCCCTTTCTAATCTTAATAATTCATGATGAACTAATAGTATCTATTATGATATAAATTCATTCATTATGAGCACATAACGAAACACCCGATGCTCGAGCAACTTCGGGCCACGCACCACTGTACCTCGCGCCGTTTTAGGGTGACGCACGGCAGACGACGAGTTCCGCAATCAATCACAGCAAGTACTAAAAAGAAGGGGAAGGAAATGCACAACGAAAGGACACGCGAACGGCGACGCCTGATGGCGACCGTAGCGTTGATCAGCGCAATCAGTCTGGCGGGCAGCCTATGGGCCCCCGCTGCGGATGCGCAAGGTGCCGGTACGGCTGCGATCGGTGATCGGGTCTGGACCGATACAAATGCCAACGGCGCCCAGGATTCAGACGAGGTCAACCTGGGATCAGCCACAATTTTCGTCAACTTGCTGAGGTGTGACGGCCAGCTCGTCGGCTCACAGGCGACCAACTTTGCCGGGGACTATGGCTTCAACGACTTGGATGCGGGTTGCTACATGGTGGAATTTGTTTCCCCTCAGGGCCTGCCGCTCACCTCGAAAGACGAGGCTGCAGATACCTTGGACAGCGACGCAGATCCCATCACTGGTCTCACAGATCAAATTCTCTTGGCGGACGGCGAGCTTCGAACCGATGTTGATGCGGGATTTCGCAAACGCACAGGACCTGAGTTAGGCGACCGGTTCTGGGAAGACCTCAACGCCAACGGGGTGCAGGACCCGGGTGAGCCGGGCATCCCCGGCGTCACCGTCTCGCTGATGGAGTGTGGCGGTAGCGGACAAGACACCGTCATCACCGACGCCAACGGCATGTATTTGTTCAACGACATTGCCCGCGGTTGTTACATTATTGAATTTACGCCTCCCGACAACTGCATTATCACCCAACAGAACGCGGGCAACGACGACCTGAGCGATAGCGACATCGACCCAAATACTGGCCGCACTGGCGAAATCGATCTCGAGCAGGGCGAGTCGGATCGTTCGAACGATGGCGGTTGCTACTTTGCCGCAGCACTTGGCGATTTTCTTTGGAATGACCTGAATCGTGACGGTGTCCAGGACGCTAACGAGCCAGGCATTACCGACAAGCTGGTCGTTCTGCTGGATGCAAACATGCAACCGACCGGCATGAGTACCACCACCGACAGCAACGGCTTTTACCTGTTCGACAACCTCACGCCCGGCGTGTACTTCGTGCAGTTCATGGCACCCGATGGCTTTGTCTTCACTCAGCGAGACGCCGGCAACGACGACACCCGGGACAGTGACGTCGGGGGTACCGGAAAGTCAGCTGCGGTTGAACTGCAATCCGAGGAAACCAACCTCACCGTCGATGCAGGTGCACACGTACCGGCGGGCCCCGCCATCATGCTGGAGAAATCCACTAACGGCATGGACGCGGACAATCCGACCGGCCCGCTCATCCCACTCGGCGAAGCGGTCATCTGGGAGTACGAAGTCAGCAACACCGGCAACGTGCCGCTGTTCAACCTGATGGTTACCGACGATCAGGGCGTCGACGTCATCTGCCCGGGCACAGCCCTGGCGGTGGGCGATAGCATGACGTGTACCGCTACTGGCACAGCCGAGGCCGGGCAGTACGAAAACCTGGGCGAAGCGTGCGCCGACTCCAGCGCAGGCGAAGTGTGTGATTCGGATCCCAGCCATTACTTTGGCGCTGATCCTGGCATCGACATAGAGAAAGCTACCAATGGCGAAGATGCTGACAACCCGCCGGGGCCCAGCGTAGCACCCGGCAGCACGGTCACCTGGACCTATCTGGTGACCAACACCGGCAACGTCGCGCTCACCAACGTCCAGGTGTCCGACGATCAGGGCGTTACGGTCGCCTGCCCGCGCGATGAGTTGGACGTCAACGAGAGCATGACCTGCATGGGTCAGGGCACTGCCGTTGCCGGCCAATACGCGAATATTGGCACTGCATGCGGCGACTCTGTGGTGGGCCAGACGTGCGATGACGACCCCAGTCACTACAACGGCGCGCTGCCGGCCATTGACATTGAGAAGGCTACCAACGGTCGGGACGCGGACAATCCGCGCGGGCCGATTTTGCTGCTCGGTAGCGACGTCACCTGGACCTATCTGGTGACCAACACCGGCCAGGTGACGCTGAGTAACGTGCTGGTCAACGACGACCAGGGCGTGAGCGTGACCTGCCCCGGCACCGTGCTGGCGCCGGGCGCATCGATGAGCTGTGTTGGCAGCGGCACCGCGACGCTGGGACAGTACGCCAACACGGGTACCGTCTGCGGCAACACACCCGACGGCGAGGAAGTGTGCGATGAAGATCCAAGCCACTACTTCGGCGTCGCGCCCGGCGTCGATATCCGCAAGAACCTGGAAGGTCCTGACGTCATTACTTACGTCAGCGGAGATACCGCCACCTTCGACATCACCGTGACCAACACCGGAAACCTGCCACTGCGCAACCTGGTGATCAGCGATCCACTAGTACCGGCGTGTGAGCGCACTATCGCAGTGCTGCCGCCCGGTGGGACTGAGAGCTATACCTGCGCTATCACAGCTGATGTTGGGTTCAACAACGAGATCTGCGTTGACGCGACCGGCGCTGGCATTCCGGTTAACGATTGCGACACATCGGAAGTGGAAGTGATCAACATCGACATCCGCAAGCAGGCCGAAGGGCCTGACTCACAGACGGTACCTTCGGGCGGCACGGTCACCTGGCAAATCGTGGTGACCAATACCGGCAGCGCTGATCTTGAGGAGGTGCAAGTCACCGATCAGATGGCGCCGCAGTGCGATACTTTCATCGGCGATCTGGCGGTAGGCGATAGCTTCGCTTATGCCTGTTCAGCAAACAATGTGCTCATCGGGTTCACCAACGTTGCCAAAGTGACCGGCGAGCGCGGCGAGCGCATGGTGATGGATGACGATCCCTCGCAGGTGATCGTGCAACAACAAAGCTGCGCACTTGACGTGGATATGACCTGCCAGGTCGTGCCCCCGCCAAACGCTGATCTGGAATGCGAAGCCAAGATTGCGGCTACGCGGTTGCGCTACATCGGTCCAACGATTCTCGGGGCCACGGTCGAGTTTGAAGGCAAGGCCGACGGGGTGGCGATCTACACCAACGTTGATCTGATCTCTGGCCAGACCGTACTTACCGATCAGAACGGCTACTCGGTTGACGCACAGCCGCGCGATCTCGGTTCGAAGATGAAGGTCTTCATCAATGGCGTCGAAGAAGAGCACCATACCAGTTGCTCGACGGCTTACATCGCAGGCCAGCCGGCACCACTGAACCAGCCCAAAGGGGAACCGTCGCCGAACTGGTTCATCGAAGGCTTCGTTGACAAGCAGGGCAACGTGGTCGAACTGCCACAGCCGCTGCCCCCTGCGCAGAGCTGTGAGTTCGCGGGCCCCAATGCCGAGGTGATCTACAACTACAAAGTCACCAATGTTGGTGCTGTCGATGCCACCTCGATCAGCGTGATCGACAGCCTGCTTGGGGCCGTTCCCGGCTCACCGATCGGCACGCTGGCGCCGGGCGAGATGGCAACGCTGATGAGCACCACCCTCATTTCAGCCACCACCACCAGTTCGGTGACCGTGACCGGCAATAGTGGCAGTACCGACTGCGAGGCGCAGGACACCGTTACCGTGACGCAAACCGACCCCAACGTAACACCGCTCGCCTGCCGCATGACCGGGGGCGGCGTTGACACGGAAGGCAATTGGGACCACACCCTGGTGGACGGCAGCATGGTACGCAACGGCGTCGGTAATTTACCGGACGACATCGACCGTTACACGATCGGCGGACAAGCCGGGGCGAGCACGGCATTGCCGCCAAATCCATCGGGCGAATGGACCCATCATCAACAGAAGGGTCCGAGTGGCATGTTCACCTTTCACGGCGGCACATCCAGCGCCCCGGAAGGCACCCAAATTGTTGAGATCCGTTGCAACGATGCGAATAACTGCGAGCCCGCGCGTGATGCTCCAGCCAAGCAACTGGATTTCGATGGCATCGGCACGTTCAAGAATATTGGCCACGGCAACAAGGAACCCATATGGGAGATCGCCGACGCAACAGTGACTGACGGGGGTAACGGAAACCACAACTTCGATGGCACTTTCCACTGGTTCGAAGTCAATATCGACGACCTGGGGGAACCTGGCAATCTTAATGACGGGGCACCCGACCCCACCATCTGTCCAGATACAGGCTTTGGTGAAAAGGGCGCTCAAGAGTTAGCCAACTGCGAATGCCCCGATTTTTATCGGATCACCATCTACGATGGCGTGTTTGCGGAGCAGTTGGCCACCAACGGGCCGAATAAGACGGATGTTATCTACCAAGTTTATGGATACCTGGATGGTGGCAATTTACAGATCCATCCGCCAACGGGGAACGATACCAACTAACGACAGGAGGGTCGGAAGCCAAGGGCGGTCACGCGAAGCCAGCAAAGGAAGGCTGGATGACCACCTGGGGCGGCGGCCTGAGGTAAAGGCCGTTTGGTAACACCAAACGGCCTTTTTTTACCGTATCACCTGCAACTTATTGATTATTCGTCTCCAGTTTGGATGAGTATCGATATAGTTGAGTGAATAAGATGCAACTTGATGTGGTAATATCCATCGTAGATTCATACCGCTGGGCGAACAGCACTTAACAGGTGCAGGTCGCTGCGGTTCAGACGAGGCTGCAGTAGATATGAACCCGATACAGGCCAACAGTGTAGAAGGCAGGCATGTGCGATTGCTGGAGCGCATGTGTCGAAAGATGCTGCAACCGATCATTGGCCTGCTGCTGCGAGGGGGAATGCCTTACATGCATTTTGCCAACATCGCAAAAAGCGTCTACGTCCGGGTGGCCGCCACCGAGTTCGGCAGTGGCGGGCAGCTAACCAGCACCTCTCGGATCGCCATTCTCACGGGCTTATCTCGCCCTCAAGTCAAGCGCGAACGCGAGCATCTGACCTCCCCGGCTACCTCGCCTGCGGCAAACAGCTACGATCACTTGCGCCATGCTGCGCGCATTCTGCTCGGTTGGCACACCGATCCCGAGTTCGTTGACGCTGACGGCGCCCCACGAGTTCTGCGCGAAACAGGCGGTAGTGCCAGTTTCGCCGGGCTCTACGAGCGTTACAGCGGCAAGGTGGTGCCCGCGACGGCCATGCTGAAAGAACTGCTGGAGGTTGGGGCCATCGAGGCGACTGAGGATGGTGGCTTGCGAGTGGTGACACGATTCTATACGCCCGCCCCGACCGATCCGGCATCGTGGGCCCGAGTCTGCCTCGCGGTTGCTGATCTGGCTGAAACGGGAAAACACAACTTGTATCTGAGCGGCGAGGAAGCCCGCCGGCTCGAGCGCACGGCCACCAACCAACTTATCCACGCTAGCGACCTCCCTGAATTTCACGACTTCCTCCAGGTTGAAGGGCAACAGTTTCTGGAGCGGGTCGACAATTGGCTGGCCGCCCACGAGCGGCGAGATGAAGACGATGAACTGATCCGGGTGGGTACTGGTGTCTACCAGATAAGCCCCTCGGGTTCGCAAGACACTATGCCCTGACCCAAAACCACTACGCCCCTACGCGGTGAACAACAACCATATTCTGGTACTAATCGGATGAACAAACCCCACTTGCTATTTATTGCTGCCTTGCTCTCAGTGAATTCCCCTGCCTCGGGAGAAATCGTCGGTAGCGGAATCAGAGGTTGCCAAGGCGCCATAGGCGATTTCGTGTTTGACGACCTTAATCAAAACGGGGTCCAGGACCTGGATGAGTCGGGCATTGAGAACGTCGTAATGGCATTGTACAAAGACGATGCTTCGGAACCGATCAGATTTATCTCCACAGATGCAGAAGGCAGCTATTCCTTCGCCGCATTGTGCGCAGGTCATTATTGGGTCGATTTGCATGAAGACAGTTTGCCGGCAAACTTTGAACTTACCTTGCCATGGCAAGGTAACGATCCGGAACTCGACAGCGATGCGCTGCAGGACGGATCGTTGATTCCGGTGCGCCTTGCTGAGGACGACACTGTCATCAACGGCCTTGACATCGGGATTTTCCAGACCCAGTCGCGGACTCAGGTGAGCACATGCGATGGGTCGATTGAGAGTCTGACACTTAAGTGGAATGGCCTGCAGGCCGTGCGGGTGGTTATCCACAATGGCAAGCCCCATCGGTCGGTAATGGCCGACATCGACCACGTTCAGATTGGCGAGATCCTCACGGTGGATCTGACCGGAGCCAAAAAAGACGTGATTTGGGAGATTTTCCAGGCTGGCACCAACAGCCTGCTCGGCCACTCGTCCTTTCACCTCTCATGCTCAGACAACTACATGAATGGCCCGGAAGACTGCGCTCAACCGCAGGGCAATCGCAACAAGAGCCAATGGTGCGATGGCCCGTGCATCACCAGTTGGGAACTGGCGGGCTTCGAAACACGAAATGGCACGATGGTCTGCGACTAAGGCCCCACTACTGCAGGATTGAGAGACAGCCGACTACCAGATTTCCAGTGAACCTGCCTTGCCGACGATCGCGGTCTCGCCCCGCTGGCCGAGTTCAAATACGCCCATGCTAACTGCACGAGTTCCTGCCCTGGATCAAACCGCTGTGACCAATGGGCTGGCGCCGTAATCTCCGAAGCGGTATCCCGCCGCACACACAGGGCGGGATACCGGCGCCAGCAACGATTAGATTACATCGAAGCTACACGTATCGAAGGTGCTCGCAGCACCTGAGTTCGCCGTAATGACAAACTGATACTGGCCGCGCGGCGCCCCGGCCGGCAACTGCAGCGTGCGCGGAATCGCCAAATCCTGATTCGGCCCAAGATTGAAGGTCACGTTAATCAGGTTAATCGTTCCGATGGCGGGTACATTGATGTTGATATCCACATCCAGTGTTTGCGATTGGAACAATTGGTTTTCAAAACGGATTTGCCAGGCAACCGTGTCAGCCGGGTTAAACACACCATCGCAATCCACCTCTGCCTCGAAAGGGCCGCCGCCGCCAGCCATCACTGGTGCGGCGAATGCAGCCGCCCCAATTAGCGCTATACTTGCTAAAACGTTCTTCATCCTTAGTCCCCTGTTGCTTTGTGCCAAACCATACGTTTAGTATCCAGCGAGTGTTGTCGTATCACTGGGTGCTACATTGATTGAGACGCAGTGGCCATCAGAACGGAACAGTAATCTCCCGGCGTGGACTGCGGAGCGTGGTAACCGCACCAACGCCCAGGCAGCACGCATACACATGCAATACAACTTCCTCGCGGGGGAGCGCAACGGACCTTTCCGGTGCAATTAGCCGGCGCGCCGCTAATCAGCATCCTGTCGTTGTGCGCGTTGCTGCACGGCGGGTACGTGATAGCAGATACCGCCAACGCGCCCGTATCAGAATCGACATTGTCTCAGGCACGCGAACAACACGGCGCGGGTGACTATCAGTCGGCGCTGGACCTTTACGAGCAAGCGTTAAAAGAAGATATTCCAGCCGCTGATACAGCCACCGCTCACAACAACGCCTGCGTGATTGCAATGAACTTCGGCAACTACCGGCCGGCTCTAAGGCATTGCCAACGTGCAGTTGAATTACGCCGGTCGCTAGCACTCACGCGGCGTCTGGCACGCAGCCTCAACAATCTGGCGCTGGTCAATCAACATCTTGGCAACTTCGATGAGGCGAAACAGATCTACGAACAGGCGTTAAATATCAACACGCAACTGGCAGATTCGCATGCAAGCGCCGTTAACCTAAGTAACCTGGGGATGCTTGCGACGGAAGCCGGGCAGTACTCTCATGCGCTGAGGTATCTGGAGGAGAGTCAAGCGCTCGCGAGCAAACATCACGAGGCAGACTGGGCCGGCACGCAGATGCAGCTCTCACGACTGAACCAGGCCGTGGTCATGGAGCGCGTCAGTGCATTCGAAGCAGCGCGTGGGCTTTATCAGGAGGTGGCCGAGCAACGGGATGCGCTTGACGCGTGGGGCAATGCGGCCCTAGAGGTGAACCGCGGTGTGGTGTACCGCAACCTAGGTGATCCGCATCTGGCGATTGAGCGCTTCGAAGATGCACGCCAACGTTACGAAGAACTGGGCGCCCGCGCCTCATTATCCAATGTCTACCTGAACATTGCGCTGGCCTATATGTACGATCTGGGGCAGCCAGCGCAGGCCAGCACTGCTCTTAACGAGGCGTTGTCCCTTGCGCAGCAGGCCGAGGATCACAACGAACAGATCAACGATCATTTTTATCTGGGCGAACTGGCACTGCGGCGCAGTCAGTTCGCGCTGGCACAACCTCATTTTACGCAGTCACTAAGTATCGCGGTTAAGACAGGCGCAGGAGAAAAACAATGGCCTGCTCAATTCGGGTTGGGCGAGGTCGCGCGACAACAAGGGCGACATGTCGAAGCACTACGTGCTTTCGCGCTTGCGATTGAAGATATCGAACGGGTGCGCGAAGACATTACTCGTCTCTCGCTACGAGAGGGGTACTTCGATGACAAAGGGCGTGTGTATCAGGCAGCGATCGCCAGCCACCTTGTGCTGGCCGATCGCGGCGATCGGGACTATCACACGACCCAGGCCTTTGCGCTCGCTCAACAGGCCAAAGCGCGTGTATTGATGGATTTGCTTGGGGCAGAGAGCACCAGTATTGCCGGGCAACGGCTGAGCCAAATGCCCGCACTCGGTGGGTTGCAGACCCAGTTGTTGCGAGGGGCTCACCTTCTTGAGTATCTGGTGGTGCATGAGCGGCTTATTCGCTTTGTGCTTACCGGATCCGGCCTCAACGCAACTGACCTCGGGCCATTGGCTCCTATTGCTACCGCTATCAGCCGGGTTCATCAGGCGTTTGCCAGCGGACAGGCTGTGTCCGCTGAGCAGCTTCAACAACTGAGCGGCTTACTGCTGCCCGATCTGCCAGAAATAGGCACCGAGTCGACTCTATGGATCGGCCTGGACGGCCCGCTCTGGCAAGTGCCCTTCAGTGCTTTGCCTGATGCTGGTGGTCACCCGCTGCTGGAGCGCTATGCGCTCGCCTACCTGCCGAGTGCCGCTTTCCTGGCAACCCGGTCGGAAGCGAACGTGACCTCAGAACATACGTTTGCCGGACTCGCCGACCCAACGCCACCGCAACAGGGCCCCCTTTATACCCAGCTCATCGCCCACAGCGGCTTTGCGCTGGCACCACTGCCTGCCGCGCGGGCGTCTGTTGATGCGATAAGCGCGGAACGCCCGGACAGCAGTATGGCCTTGTATGGTGATGCAGCAAGCGAAAGTGCATTGCGGCGCGTCGTACAGCGCGGCACACGTATCTTGCATCTGGGCACACACGCCTTAATCGACAATGTGGCCAAGCGTGCGGTGGTGCTGCTGAGTGCCGACGATGAACATGACGGCATTCTGTACGCCGCTGAACTCGCTCGCATGGATATGCGGGTCGGATTGGCGGTGCTTGCAGCCTGCCAAACGGCCTATTCACCTGATGCTCGTGCAGACGCATTCAGCACGTTGACGGGGGCACTGCTGGGCGCAGGTGCACAAAGCACTGTCGCGACGTTGTGGGCGGTCGACGACGCGGTCACGGCCGCTTTCATGCGGCAGTTCTACTACTTCCTTGAGAAAGGCGAGAGCGTGGGTCAGGCATTGCGGCATGCGAAACAACGGCTACGCGAAGATGCGGACTGGCGCGAACCAGCCGTCTGGTCGGCCTACGTGCTGATAGGCAACGCGAGCTACCGACCGCTGCCAGGCGCGCGTGGCACACAGCGCCTACCGCTTTTGGCAACCGCGCTGACCTTGCTCATCGGGCTGGCTGGGTTATATCTACACCGCCGACGATCGCGCCCGCCTGCATGAGGCACCCCGCAACACTTATTCAAACACCCAAATATCGCCTTCCAGTTCTATCGGCAACACCTGACCGTTGGCGGCCGTCACAAAGCTAAGCGCTGGATCGAGCCACACCGCTGAGGAGGTGCCAGAGGGCACATTGGCCGAGGTCGGGAAGCGGATAGAGATAATGTCGCCGGGCAAACGATTGAGTGACCGGTCCGGTGAATCGAAACTAATCATCACCAAACCTTCTTGAAACAACGATCCTTCCAGACTCAAGGTTGCTCGCCCATAGCCCCGATCGATGCGCACACGCGGCAAC
>CBDUQI010000189.1:0-11700 GCA_965369325.1 uncultured Gammaproteobacteria bacterium | reverse complement strand
GGTATTGTCGGTGATGTCATTCATGCTATTGGCTCCTTGGGTAAGTCGACTACCAGAACAGGGTGGCGGCGGAACCTGACGCAGCGTCAGCGTGCGGTCAGTGACATCGCCCGCCAACCGCCATGCACCCGTTGGATGGGTGGCGGTGTGCGCTAAGCTAAGAACGACACCTGCATTGGTTTCGGTCAGCGACATGTTGCTCAAGCAGACTAGGCTGCCCGCTGCGAGGTCGTTGAGCTCGTCTGGCATCACCTCGCAGCGATCTATTTCCAACCTGAACGGTGCAAGCAACTCGGGCAGGCCTGTATTGGGCTCCGCCCTGCGTGCGCGACGTGCAGCTCGCAGCGCCTCGCGCCTGGGCAACAGCAGCTCGCCACTAAACAGGCAGGTGTCGTGCACATCGCGCACCTCAAAACCGGCGCGCACAGGCGGCTCCGGCGCTAGGCTTTCATCGGTAGTGCCGAGCACGCAGGCCGGCGAGAGTTCACAACCGAGTACGGTTTGGGCCAGATCCAAAAACGCCTCGTGCGCAGAGGTCCAGGCGAGCGTGCGCAGCGCACCGTCCAGCTCACGCCAACGCACCACCGAGCCCGATTCGGTCGGAATGTCGTCATCGAACAACGCCGTCAAGCGCACATCGCCAACGGCGAACTCTATCTGCGCTTGTGGCACAAACACACTGCGCGCGCGCCAGCACCAACTCAGCCCTGCCTGCTCAATGGGCGCGCTGCGATACAGGCGATTGCATAATGCGACGCCCTTGCGGGTAAGCCGCGGCAAACGCTCATCGGTGAGCGTGACCAGGCTGGGCAGCGCCTGCCCGAGCGAGTATTCGGATGCAACCTGCATCAACATGACTGACTCACGCATCCTGCAGGGCGCGACCGTAGTCGGCCAGCATGCGGATTAGATCAACCACGCTGTCGGCCTGCATTTTTTTCATCATGCTGGCACGGTGTAACTCCACCGTTTTCACGCTGATACCAAGGTGATCGGCGATGGCGCGATTCGCGTTACCGGCGAACACGTAGTGCAACACCTGACGCTGGCGCATCGAGAGTGTGGCAATGCGTTCCTTTAAACTGATGCAGGGGGCAGGTTCGATAACGATATCCCGCGCGATGTCCCATTCGCTCAACGCGCGATTGATGGCGTCGAGTATGCGAGCCTGGCCGAAGGGCTGCCATACCATGTAAACACCGTCGTAGCGGGTGGTACGTACTGCATCGATCAACTCCTCCGAGCGGGCCAGCAACACAACCGGCATCGCCACCATGTCGGCACGCAGGATGTCCAGCAGATCCAGACCACTTAGCGGCCTATGGCGAAGCGGCATGAGCACACACGTGTGGGTGGGCATATTTGCGTAGTCCAGCCAATCGGTAAACACCGCAGCATCATCGAAGCGACGCACTGACGCGTAGTGGGCCGCCAGCGCCGGCTCATGCGAGGCCCACTCGGCGAGGGCGCCGACCAGGTACAGATGTGCGGTTGAGTCATGCTGCATCGAAAGCGTCTCCTTGCTCACATCCCGGCACGAATGGCGAGGATGTGATTCGCAATAAACTTTGACGATGAGTGCGGTTTGATGACAGGTCGGTTCAGACCAATTGCGTTAGCGCGAGGTACGCACGAACAAAAAGTCACCACCATCGTGCCCCGCGCTCCTGATCGGCGCGTACTGTGGTGTTTGCTCAGCGTGCAGGGAGACCTGATCACGTACGTGCACAAACAGCCGACCAGCTTCGAGCACGCCGGTGTTGTTCTGCAAGCCGTTTAGCAGTGCTGCGGCGAACACCGAGTGTTGCCCGCCGCCATCATCAACCACCGGCTCGAGTCCACCGGAGGTCATGATGGTACGAGAGCGACGCGCAGCAAGGCGACTGAGTAATCCAACGCGTTCATCCAGCGCAATGACACCGCCGGCGCGCAGTAGGCTGCCGGAGAAACAAGAATCTGCGATGACCATCGCGTGTCGCGCTGCCAGACCGGCCAGGGTGTCGGTGATATCACTGGTAGACAACCAGTTGGCCAGATTGTCGCGTTGCGCATCCACGGGTAACCAGTACCCACGGGAGGTGGTGGGATCAAGATAGCCGTGGCCCGCGTAGTAGATTAGCACCTGGTCGTCAGCACCTGCGCGAGCCCGCAGCGATGAAAGCTCGCTGAGTATCTGGTAACGCGTGGCGTCGCTCAGGCGCTGAACGTCGCTGAAGCCATAGTGATCCGCAAGCAACCGCGCGACCGCCTCGACGTCCGCCAGGGGCGTCGCCAGGCGCGGGAAATCACGGTAGGTTTCATTGCCGATCACCAAAGCACGGCGTACGCCGCGTGTGAGTACCGCAGGCGGCCGATTGGCCGGGCTGACGCGCGCGTTCAGCGCCAACTCGGAATGCTCAGACGCGAGGCGTTTAGGTAATGGCAACGATGGCATCGTGGTGGTAGTCGATGGTGCCGATCCAACCTGCATCGGGGTCGATGAGGCAAGCGCTGGCTCAAGCGGTGGCAGCGGCGGCGGTCGGCGACCAATCGTGCTCACCAGCCGGCTGAGGGCATCGCGTTTGCGCGCCGCGCTGGCCTGGCCCGCAATCAGGCTCGCATTGTATGCCTGCACGGCGTCATCAACGCGACCGACACTACGCAGCACATCGCCCAAACGTTCATTTAGAGCGCCATCGTCAGGGTACGCCAGTACGGCGCGACGACACGGCTCCAGCGCCGCCGCGAACTGCTGCTGGTGGCAGGCGTCAATCTGGCCCGCAAGCAACGCATCAGGCTGCCCGGCGACTGGCCCGGCGCTCGCGGGGTCTTCCAGCAACCGCCAGGCACGCGCGTTCGCACGTGCGCGAATGCTGCGCCTGAGCAAATCGCGATTGGCAGCGTGTACGCCGATACCAATCTGATACACCCGCAAGGCCTCTGCGTGGCGCCCCCGGATTTCCAGCTCGTGGCCGAGCGCACGCAGCGCTGCGATATCGTGACTGACTTCGCTGGCAACCTTGTCGCATATCTGCATCGCCGCTGGCGCGCTGGGCTGCAGGCACGCGGCCACCCGCGATGCGTGGGCCGGGGGAAAACTGGTGATACAAAGCAGTATCACCGCCGCGCCGGCCATCAGCTTGCTCGCAGAACGCCCGACGCGCCGGGCGCTGCGCCAGCGCGCCACTACCGGCCTGCTGTAATGCGCATTGGAGATGCTCATCGTCGCTGCCACGCTGGCACGACTAATAGCCGTAGGCACCGGAACCGGCACCGCGCAAACGAAATCCCCAAGTGCCGTTGGGCAGACGTACCAAGCCAAGCACATAGCGGCGCGGCAACGGCTCGTAGCGGGGGTCAGCTTCGCGGCCCAGCATCTTGTTCAGTTGTGCGACCAGCTGACTTACGCCGGCTTCCTGCGGCGTGATGGCGACCGTACCGTCGCCATCACGGTCCTCACCCTGGTATAGGTTGAGCAGCTCGCGGCGAAGGGTGTGGGCCGCTTGTGCGGCGTCGGCGTGCTGATCGGACACCGCTATCTGGACACCTTGCGTCGCACTGGCCAGCCGATTGCCAATCTCATCGCCAATGTGCGCTAGCCGTGCCACCGTAGTGACAATGTTCTCGCTGGCATCCTCAGAGGTGGCAGCGTACTCCAGATGCTCGAGCGCGCCACGCCACGCCCGCACCGCGCCGTACCCCAGGCCGGCCCCAGCAGTACGCCGCTCCGGATCCAGCGCGTGCAGCGCATCGCCAAGATACGCCCGGCGCTGCAACGTCGTCAAACCGCCGTCCAGCGCCCGTTCGGTAGCCTGAATTGCAGTTTTCAGCTCGCTATTCGCCACCTCGTATAGGCCCATATTGTCTGGTGTATCATGCCAATAATCGAGGCTGTGTCCGATGTGCGCATGCGATACCAATGGCATTTGATGCGTGCAGGACGCCGCGGTGGCAAGCAAGCCAATGGAGCAGATGACACGCCAAAACGGACTTAAGGTGAATTTCATAGTGCGCTCCTTCGAAAAACAATTTCAGACGCAACGAATACGCTCCGCAGCGTCTGCTCCCGACCCTGTGTGCATCGCACAGGCAGCAGCGTTCAACCATCGTTTCCATCAATTTGTAATTTCTTTGAACCGGCAGGCGCCGAGGATGCACTCACCTGTCAAACGTCATGCGAGTGAGGGACTATGACGAGCAGGGGATCAAAGATTGGGGACCGGCACGCACTGCCAGAAGACGGGGCGCTGCTGAGCCGGATTGCAGAAAAGGATCGGACAGCGTTCGACACCTTGTACCGTCGCTACTACCGGCGCTTGTTTCACTTCGTACTGAAGCTGGTACAAGTGGATGAGTTGGCCGAGGAGACGGTGGATGACGTGATGTTTGCGGTGTGGACGTCCGCAGACGCGTTTCAAGGACGATCGAGCGTGTCGACATGGTTGTTTGGCATTGCCTATCGGCAGGCGTTGAAGTCGATCAACCGCGATCGGCGCCAACGCGAGCGCTCGGCAGGTGAGGAGCCTCTGGCGCGGGCGGCGGACGAAGACCCGTCGGTGAATCCGGAGATCGTCGCCATGGACGCCGACATCAGTGCACTGGTGCAGCAGGGCCTTGACCGGCTGTCCGAGCAGCACCGCGCAGTAGTTGAGTTAACCGCGCTGGGTTACACCTACAGCGAAATTTCCGAGGTTACCGACTGTTGCGCAAATACCGTTAAGACCCGCATGTTCTATGCGCGCCGACAATTGAAGCGCTTTATGGATGTAAGCGGAGCAAGTTTGGCCCCAAATGGTGAAGGCAAAGATGACGAACACTTATCACAACGAGCTTGAGCACAACGATGCGCTTCAGCTATTGCCCTGGCATGTGCAAGGCACGCTGGACGAACATGAAGCGCAGGCGATGAGCAGCCACATTGAACACTGCGCCCAGTGCCGTCAGGAAGCGCGCGAGATGCGCCAGATGCTGGCCGTTGCCGGACAGCGAAGCGGCGAGGTGGACGAACGGCGACTGGACGCATTGATGCATCGCATCGAGGCATTTGAACAACATCACTCGGACGCCCCCGCGAGCCGTGCGAGCGCCAGTGGTATTGCATTGCCCGGGCCGCAAAGTCGCGGTGCATTCAGCGCCTGGTGGCGATGGCTGGCGGATCTGCTGTCAATGCGCGCAGTCGTATTGCCACTAGGTGGCGTGGCCGCAACCCTGCTGGCAGTGGCAATAGTGACGATGATGCCACCCGGCGATCCACCGCTGACCGGCGAGTACGCCGTGCACAGCAGCGCGCCATCGGTGAACGCCACCGGCCCGGGCGTCAACGTGACCTTCATCTCCCCCCCAGACGCACAGCAGCTTGATGTGCTGGCCGCGCGTCCGGGTATCGCACAAGTTCAGGCGCGCAGTGCCACCGAGTATCTGGTGCGACTTGACACCGACGCAGGCATAGCGGCGATTAGTGCGTTAGTCAGCGATCTGGACGAACAGCCCGGCGTTGCCGCCGTGAGTATCGAAAACGGTACCCCCTAGGGCGGCCCACCAACGGAGTGCAGTGTATGGCAACCTCAACCCATCAACCGACAAAACCGTTATCGGATCGGGCGCGACCGGCGGCAGCAATCCGCCGGCTGAGCAACACGCTGATCGCCGGGGTAGCACTCGGCTCAATGTTGAGCGGCTGCACCAGCCTGAGCATACCAACGGCGCCGATGAGTAATGCCATGGACACCACCGTAGGCACCTACCAGAGCGCAGTTGCCGATGGCTACATCCTGGTCACGATGACCGATCTAGCGCACGATAGCCTCATCAAAGGCGAGAAGGTAACCGCCAGTTCCGGCCTACCACCGCTGTACGCCAACTTCCTGAGCCGCCTGGCACGCACCTACGGCTTGACCCGGGTAGCCGACTGGCCACTGGGCACGTTGGATATCCGATGCTTGGTGTTCTCGGTTAATGACCTCTCACGACGTGACGCGGTGGTGAAAGGCCTCGCTGGCGAGCGGTTTGTCGAAACTGCCCAACCAATGCAGAACTTCTCGGTCCTGGCAGAGGCCAATGCTCACTACAACGACCCCTACATGAACCTTCAGCACGGGCTGTCCTCCTTGAATGTGCTGCAGGCGCACCGGTTCGCCACTGGCAGAGGCGTGCGCGTGGCGGTGATCGACACCGGCCTGGACACCCAGCACGAAGATCTCAAAGATCGCATGGCAGGCGTACGCAACTTCGTCGATCGCAACACCCGCCAATTTAGGACCGATCAGCACGGCACAGCAGTGGCCAGCGTAATCGCCGCCTCCTCCAACAACGATCAGGGCATAGTCGGCGTGGCTCCGGAGGCCTCCGTGATGGGGTTAAAGGCCTGCTGGCAAACTGACCCTACCGCTGGGGCCGCCAGCTGCAACTCGTTTACCCTCGCCAAGGCCATCAACTTTGCCATCAACCGGCGCGTGGACATCATCAATCTGAGTCTGGCCGGCCCGCGCGACCCGTTGCTTGAGCGACTAGTCGCGCGCGCGCTGCAGGAGAACATTTTGGTGGTTGGCGCGGTGAGCGAGCGCAGCAGCGACGGCTTTCCGGCCGCCGTAGAGGGGGTTATCGCGGGCACCAACAACCCGATGTACGTCAGCGCCGATACGCGCAACATCCTGGCGCCTGGCAACAACATTCTAAGCGCCGCACCAAAGAACACTTATGAGTTCCAAGATGGCAGTTCATTCTCTGCCGCGCATTTGTCAGGCGTGGCTGCGTTGATCCGCCAACGCCGCCCGCACCTGCCTTCCGCAGTGGTACATGAACTGCTAAGTCGCGCTTCGGATACAGATAGCACCGGCACCAATGCCTGTTTGGCCTTGTCGCGTCTGCTGAGCGACGCGCCGGCCTGCGACATCCCCGCCAAGCTCATTGTTCCCGCGAATTAGCTTCCGGTTGTGGTAGAGTTTTCGCTGTTGATTGCGCGATATTCCCGTGACTCTTAGCCACTGAATCCAAAAGGCAGCCGTACTATGCCAAGCTGGACACGCAATACCTTCATTACTGGATCGGCACTCCTCATTCTGCAGTGCCTGACCTACACCTATGCGCACGCCGCACAGGAGGTCACCTCGCTTGGCGACTGGTTCCGACACGGCACCGTTTACGCCAACTTCAGGATGCGCTTCGAATCCGTGCAGCAGGACAACTCGCTACTGGATGCGCAGGCGAGCACCCTACGCAGCGTCATCGGCTTGGAATCCGGGCAATTGCACGGCTTTAGCCTGCGTCTGGAGGGCGAAGATGTGCGTGCGCTGCAGGAGGATTACAACAGTGCCAGTAATGGGCTGACACAGTTCTCCCCCATCCTGGATCCTGAGGGCGCCGAACTGAACCAGGCCTACGCCCAATACCAGCATGGCGGCACCCGCGTGCGTATCGGGCGCCAGCGCATGGCCCTCGATAATGGGCGCTTTTTCAGTGACGTGCCGTGGCGACAGAATCAACAGACCTTTGATGCAGCCGCAGTCATGCACCGCTCAACCAAAGGTCACCGCCTTCAGTACGCGTACATGTGGCGCGCCCGTCGCTTTCTCGGCGAGGACCACCCAGCCGGCGAGCTCGACCTGCGCACCCACGCCTTGAATTACTCATTTGCCCGTCTGAATGGCGACCGCTTTGGTGCATATGCCTATTTACTGGACATGCGCAACGAGCCGGTTCGCGCGCGCAGCACGCAAACGTTTGGGTTGCGCTACCAGGGCAGCGCCGGGCGCGGCTCAACCCAGTTGCTCTACCTGGCCGAGTATGCCGAGCAGTCCGGTTTCGCCGACGGCGCCGATACCAATCAGGCAACGTATGCACGGCTGGACCTGGGCGTGAAGTTCGCCAACGAATGGGCATTAACCGCAGGGCTGGAGAACCTCGGCGGTGATGGTGTATACGGATTTCAAACCCAAATGGCCGTGTTGCACGCCTTCAATGGGCATGCAGATCTGTTCGCCGGTGGCGGCACCCCAGCCGATGGCCTGCGCGATGGGTTTGTGAAACTTTACGCCCCGATACGCGGATTGCGCATCAACGTTGCGTATCACCAGTTCACGGCCGACAACGGCGGCGCCGATTATGGCAGCGAGTGGGACGCCTCTGTGGTCGGGAAAATCAGCGCTCGCTATGAGCTGGGTGCCAAATTTGCTGATTATCAGGCGGATGGATTCGGCATCGACACCACGCGCTTCTGGGCCTGGCTCACGGTATCGCTGGGCGAAGACTAACCGCTGCCGCAGCACCGTGAGTGCACTGATGCAGCCCGATGGACCGGTCATCGGCGGCATCGCGCCACGCGCGACGCCTGCTGGTAAGCGCCAGATGGCGCCACTTCACATTCCGCCCTTTGTCCCTAGCGGTTAAGTCCAATCACCTGGAAGCTCGGGCAAAATGCCGCTAAGCTGTAGCTGCGCCAAGCCCCTTGTCCCAGAACCTTCGTTCGCACAGCTCTCGGGCGCACCTGATTAAGGAATCAATACATGAGAACTTCGCCTCTGCGCAGTCTTGCGCTGCTGATCGCAATCGTACCGTGGGCCATCGCCACCGGCGATGTCATCGACGATGTGCAGCCCGGGCACTGGGCGCAAATTCCTAACACCAAAATTCGCGACGTCGCCACGCCCGATCATCAGGGTGATTACTACATCGGCAACGTTAAGAAAATTATCGAAACCTGGAGTGGCGCCTCGTTCGATCCAGTGAACGAGCGCATGTATATCAAGGGCGGGGGGCACGGTGCATACGGCGGCAACGAGGTGTACCTGATGGACTTCAACACGCTTACCCTCGAACTCAAATGGGGCCCCAGCCAGTTCGAGGGCTGGAGCGACGGTAATCTGCTGATGCCCGATGGTGCGCCGGTGGCAGCCCACTCCAACGATCACGTTGAGTTTGTCCCCGCATTGGGTCAGGTGTGCACTTTTACCAATACCTCCACCTGGCAACACGCCCTGCAGTGGGACATCACCACCTATTGCTTAGACTTTGATACCGGCATCTGGGAAACCAAAGCGCAAATGGGCAACACCGGCAACTACATGTTCAGCGCGCTGGACCCGGTGACCGGGCACATGTACGTGCACGGGGGCGGCAGCCTCAGGTACCTCAATGAGTACGACCCGGTGGCCGATCAGTGGATCGACCGTGGCACTAAATGGACCGACCAGGACTATTACTTCGGCGCATATATTACCGGCGAGGTAGACCCTCAGCGCCGCCTGTTTATCGCCATCGGCGATGAGTATCTACTGGGCTGGGACATTACCGCCGAAGGCAACGTCGCGGGCGTGCCCTTGCCAGCCAACGGCGACAGCGAGCTCATCAACAGTCTTGGCCCAGGCTTTGCCTACGACTCGGCCAATGACCAGTTTGTCGGCTGGGACGGCGGCGCCGATGTGTACTTGATCAATCCCGATACCTGGGAGTTTGTGCGCACACCGCCGGCCCCTACCAATACTGTTGTGCCTTCCGACACCGACAACACCTTTGGCACCTACGGGCGCTTCCGCTATCTGGAATCGCGCAATGCCTTTGTGCTGGTAAACAGCGTGGATGAAGATTTTTACATCTACAAACTGGCCACAGACGATCCCCCGCCACCGGCAGATACCGATAGCGACGGCGCCAACGATGCGGTGGACAACTGCCTGCTGGTCGCCAACCCGATGCAGCTGGACGGCGACGCCGACGGCTACGGCAACGCCTGCGATGCGGATCTGGACAACAACTGCGTCGTTGACTTCCCGGACCTGGCGTTGATGAAAGACGTGTTCTTTGGCGAAGACCCCAATGCCGATCTGGATGGCAACGGCACCGTCGACTTTGCCGACCTGCTCGCGATGAAGGCGGCGTTCTTTGAAGCGCCCGGCCCCAGCGCACTGTCCAGCATCTGCGATCAGGGTTAACCACTCTCACTGGTTGCGGGGCGGCAACGCCCCGCAACGGCCACCCCCGCTATTCATCCTTGCGGCACTGGCGCAACGCCTGGGCTGGGTTAGCTGCCGTCGCAGGTGTTCGCCACGCCACTCGGTCCCGGTGCGCCGAAAAATGATGCCTTCATAAGCTGCAGATCAGCGAAGTTCACATTGCCGTCGCCATCAAAATCCGCGTTGGCGTTGTTGCTGAAGAAAAGACTCTTCAGGATCGCCAGATCTGCAAAATCTACTGAGCAGTTGTTGTCCAAATCCGCGTCGCAGGCATTGCCAATGCCGTCCGTATCGGTGTCGCGCTGCGCCGGATTGGCGCTGAGCAGGCAGTTGTCCTGCTCGTCCGCTACCGCATCGCCATCCTGATCCTCGAGCCGACCATCCAGTTGCAACAGGAACGCCTCCAACTCATCCAGCTGACTGGCGCTCAACGTAAGCGCTACTCGATGCGGATCAGCCAGCGCTAACTCATCGGGACGTGAAACCACAATTTCATCCAGGCTGATACTCGGATAGTTACCAAGCGAGCGCACCTGCACCGAGTTGCCGGTGCCGGCATTAAAGGCAAGCCCCTCGGCCCGGACCCGTCCCCAGTTTGTATGCCGCCAGCCGGGATCATTCCCGGGCAAAGCCAGGGCGATCGGACCGCTGCTGATGCCGTTCACCCGTACTTCAACCTGATGCACGTCATAGCCAGAGCTATAACGCAGCTCCACCGCCCCGACGCCGCCCGAGCCGCCGTCGACGCTGTTAAAGGTTACGCGCGCACCGGGCACGCTGAGGTCGGTATAGGATTGACCGTGCGGCGTGTCATCCGCGTTGTACCTTACGTAGTCGGCATCGAGCACGCTCGCGCCGTTGCTCACAACACCCGCCTCTGCTGCCAGCACCACGCCACCCGCCACCGAGAAAACATCTCGCAACATCGGTGCGGAACCATCATGCAAGTAAGGCGCAGTGCGCCACAGCCCGTGCAGGGTGGGTGTATCGATACCGTCCAGCGCGCCACTCAGGCGCCCTCCGGAGGTGGTGCGCAGCGTGCCGGTATTGTGCAGCGTTGCCGCGCCGAGAGTACTGTCGGTGAGCTCGGTCCCCTGGTGGCAACCATCGCAGCCCAGGGAGACAAAATGGGCATTGCCGGCCTGCGCCGTTGCCGTCAACTCGCCGTTCGTCGCCCGGTAAGGACTGCGCGGCAGGCTGGCGCGTGCCAGCGAGGTAACGTAGGCGGCCAGCGCATCCAGATCGGCGGACAGCCCACTCTTGGACGCGCCCAACGGGTCAGCGGTGCCACTCCAGTCACCGTCGGCCATAAAGCCTTCGCCACCAAAGAAGTTGCGGATGTCACCTTCGAAGTCCTGAATCTCATCGAAGTTGGCCGACCAGTGCACATTGCCGTGCGCCATGCCGCCACGACCACGCAAATCGGGCGTGTCACGCAGCCCCTCACCGCGGCCGGTGAAGTCCCAGGTGCGCCTGTCGTGGCCGCCGTCCAAGTGGCAACTTGCGCAGCTAATATAGCCCTCCGGGCTCATCCTCGGGTCGTCACTGTTGTAGAAAATTCGCTTGCCCGCCAGCACCGTGGCCGACATCAACTCATTGGCCACAGTGGCCACATCGGTGCGCGCCACAGAAATCTGTCCGGCGCGGAACAGCGCGTCAGTTTCCAACATCGAGACATCCCGGGTGAGAAAATTCTTCACGAACGTGCGATTGCTAGGGGCGTCTACGCACACCGCTTGCGGGGCGCTGCCGACCGCCAGAGAACTGACCAATG
>CBDUQI010000188.1:0-11711 GCA_965369325.1 uncultured Gammaproteobacteria bacterium | reverse complement strand
TGAAACCGGAGTTATTGAAGTCCGCGTCACAGTGGTTGCCGGAACCATCGGCATCGCTGTCGCACTGCGAGGCATTGGCCACCTGGATGCAGTTGTCTTCAAAATCGAAGAAGCCATCATCATCCACATCCTGCGGCTCGTTCACGAAGACCGCCAGGGTCTCGGTGACCGCTTCGCTGCCCGGATTGCTGACTGTGCTGGTAATTTCACTCACCACATCAGTGCCACCCGCTTCGAAGTCCACCTTCACCTGATAGGTGAGCGTGGCCGGATCAAAATCAGGCGTAACCAGGTCGTAGCAAACGAGCAACCCGTTGGCAGGGGCAAAGTCATTGAATGCGAACTGCGTGCCGGTGGTACCGGTGGCGTTTTCAACGCCAACAGTGCCAATGCCATCTTCGTAGCCCACTACGTTGTCGTAGGCCATGATGATTTCGAACGCGCCCGGGGCCGGGTCGGAGAACCCAAATATCAGCATCTGGAAGTCGAGCCGATCGGGGAAGTCCCCTGCCGGCCAGGGCTCCACATCATCGTATTCGATAATGCTGATATCGGCACCCGCCGTCGCCAGCGTGATCCCGCGGAACTGCCCGGGGGTACTGTCAAACACGATGTCGAAGTCACGCCAGAAGGTGGCGACTAGATCGTTGGGATCATCCGCCGTGGGTATCGGCGTATTGGCAAACGGGTTGGCGCCGACGGTGGAGGAGAAGAACTGGAAACCATCATCGGTGAAGTTCATCGCCTCACGCGGGAAGCCGTAGAAAGTGAGGTTCTGTCCGCTAAAACCGGACAGCTCAAAGGTATCGCCTACCGCATCCGGATCCGGAGCGATGCCAAAGCCTTCAAGATCGATGTAACCCGTGCCCTGGCCAAAGTCCGGCATGATACAGGCGGCATCTTCCGCGTTAGTGACCACGTTGTACTCCGGCTCAGCGCCCAACAGCGAAGGCTGTGTCACCGCCCAGCTGATGCTGCCGCCGTCCGCGCTGGCATCACCAGCGTTGGTGCTCAACGAGCCCTCTACGTAACTGAAGCCGTCCGGAATCAGCGCATCGATCTGGTAGTCCAGATCCTCTGCGGTGAAGTTCGGTTTCACCTCAACAGTAAAGGTGAGGGTGTCGGCGACTTCGGCCACATCAGCGTCCACGCTGAACGTAACGTCATCCGATTCACGCACCAGAGTGACTGGGATCGTGCCGATATCACCTGGGGTAGCTGCGCTTGAACCCAACCGGATGGCACCGTACAGGCGATCGCCCTCTTTGGCATCATCCAGATCCCAGAACAGACGCAGATCGAACGGCTCAAGCAAGCCCACGGGACCGACCGGGCCGGTGACCGTGAAGTTGCCGGTTGACGGCGCGGCGGCAGCCGCCAGCACCGTGGTGGCATCGGTGGCATCCGGCGCACTGGCGGTAAAGTTAATCACTGCCGCCCAGTACGTGCCGCCTTCGGGGTCCTGCAACTCGCAAAACTCCTCCGAACCACTACTGCCGCTGTTGCAACGTTCTTCGTCTTCGGAGATTAGGCCGTCGTTGTTATCGTCACGCCCGACAAACAGATCGGCATCCGCTGCCTCAGAATCGGCGGTACGCACGATGAACCGCGCGCTACCTGCAGGCACGTCAAACAATGCCACGCCCACGCCATCCGGCTGGTCGTAAGGATCAAAAGCGCCTGTCTCGCCGGTAATCTCAAGCACCGTCGACTCAGGTGCAGCCAGACCGAACACCTCAATCTGCAGCTCTTCGATGGCCAGGGAAGCCAGATCCTCAAGCAGCACAGAGCCCGCGTCGCGAGAAGCGGCAATCTCTACGTTGTCCGGCAGGTCGCCGTTGCTGGGCTGAACCGCGATCTGCATGGTGGTGTCCGGCGTGGTGACCGAATCGCCGCGGCCCACGCCGAGGCTGAGTACAGCCTCAGCAAAGAACCATTCTCCAACGGCTGCCTCGGACACATCGGCGGTAATCGTCAGTGCCTGGGTCTGTCCGGCAGTTAGAGAGAACTGCGCTGGTTCAATACTCACCGGCACATCACCGGTGCCAGTCGCCATCCAGGTGCCGTCGCCAGTTGCACGCACCGTACGCGTCCAACTGCAGTTGGCCAGACACGCATCCTGCACCATCGCGCCCACATTCAGCTGCGAGGGATCGCCATCGATCGCCGGATCAGCCGCCACAAAGTTGGCGACACTTTCATCCAATACCAGCCCCGCATTAACGGCACGGTCGAGCTGCGCACGTCCACCACCGTAGTCGAACGGGTCGGCCGGCGTCACGCCGTCTTCTTTCACCAGTGATGTCTCACCCGTGGTCATCAGCGCTGACAGCACTTCTGCATCGCTCCAGCTGGGGCGAATCTGCTTAAGCAGCGCCATCGAGCCGGCCACATGCGGGCTGGCCATTGAGGTACCTGAGAGGAATGAGAACTCCACGCCATTGCGGAACGCCGCGAAAATGTTGTCGCCCGGTGCGCCCACGGTCGGTGCTAGGAAGTCCTGACCCGTGTATGGCCCGCGGGAGCTGAAATCAGCCATCCAGTCCGCCAGCGACAGATCCGATGAGGGTAACCCGGCGGCATCAATGCTCGCGACATGATCGGTGCCGCTCGCCAGCCACGCTTTAAGTGCGTTGCCATTCACATTGTCGATATGGATCGCCGGAATCACGTGGTTGTCGTCGACCACGCTGGTGGCGCCATCATCGATGTTGGCCAGCACACATCCGCTAGCACCCCCATCGCGAACGTTCTGGCATTTGGCTACGCGCGCGATGGCGCCGCGATCACACACGACAATCTCGCCCCCCGTCCAGGTACCTTCCGGGAAGGGATTCAGACACTGCTCGGGGTCCACGTCGCCATTGCTGAAGTTGCCGGCGTAGACAATCGGGCCGGTGTAACCGGCGGTCAGTCCGCGTCCGGGTAGATCGGCTGGCGGGGCGGTGTCACCACCGCTCATGTCGCGCAGGAACTTCTCATCAAAGTTGCGATCATGGGTGGTCGCTGCCACCGAGGCGTTCCAGGGCGCCGCGTTCACACGCGCGACGGTGGCCGCGTCAGGGCCGTCGTTGCCGCCTGAGATGGCGAATGAAATACCTGCCTCACGCGCACTCAGGGAGGCCAGCGACAAGCTGTTTTCCCAGGGGCTGCCGGTGGGGCTGCTGATCGATTTGTTCAGCACATCCACGCCATCCATGATGGCCTGATCAATGGCCGCCACCACATCATTGGAAGAACACAGCGGGCTACACACTTTATACGCAATAAGGTTGGCGTGCGGTGCAACGCCGGACAAATCGCCAATCACAAAATCGCCAGCGTTACCGTCGGCGTCGATCAGCTCCACATCCAGCAGAATGTTACCCACGGCGGTGCTGGCCACGTGCGAGCCGTGCCCGTCCTCATCCTCCGAGGACTCGGCCGGGGTATCGTTGTCTGAAGTGAAGTTATAGCGACCAATCAATTTGTCGTTGCACTCCAGCTCGGGTGTCTCAAAACACTCACCCAGATAGTTGCCACTGCCCAACGGATTGACGTGATCATAACCATCATCACCTACATCGCCGTAGGAGGGATGATCGCCATTGATACCGCTGTCGATGATGCCAACGATCATGCCTTCACCCTGTGCGCCGGCACCGCCGTAGGCACTGCCGTCCCACAGCGAAGGCGCGCCGATCAACGAAGGACCGCGATCGGTATCGAGCTCAAGCGCAACGGAGCGCTCCACCAGGCGCACGCCGCGTGCGCGCGACACGCGCTGTGCCTCTTCCTGCGTCATCCGCAGCGCCACGCTGTTCAGCGCCACCTGCATCTGTCGCTTAACCGGAAGGGCGCGGCCAAGCAAGCCTTCAGCGCGAGTGACGAACGTGCGCTGGGTTTGCACGAGATGCTCGCGGTAAACGCTGACAGCGTCGGCGCGCATGTCTAGTTTTGCCCGCGCGTTCGCGCGATTAGCTGCAGGGCTGGTGGCGGCGAACCCAGCCTTGCCACCACGATATCGGGCAACCGGCGCGTCTTGCAGCACAAACAGGTAGGTGTGTTCGCCCTGCAAACCTTTCTCAGGCTTGAACACCTGCGCACCGTCGCGGCTGTGGCGCTTGATGCGTTTGATTTTACTTGGCTCAAGCACGGCCGCGCCCGAAGCCAGGTAAGCCTGTTGTTGACCAGCAGCGGATACTGGGTCGGCCGAGGCATGATTGCCTGCGCCCGCACCGCTGGCGAATACAATTAGAGTTGTAGAGGAGAGCAACGTGAGTTGCCGCACGAATCTTCGCATAACAAATCCCCGAGATTGAGTCAGTTGTTCTTAGCTCGCAACGTGTTGGCCTTGGCGCTCGCGCACCTGAGCTACGCAGGATTTTATTGTTCTTGTAGAGCGCCCGCGCAACACGCACCGGCGTGTCGCCTGCTTCCAGCAACAGCAACACAATAAAGATAAAACGCCGGAACACCTGCTAAAAAGCAGCCGGCCAGTTCAAGCTAGACCACTAATTGGTGCTTGTCTACATCATTGCGACGAAGTTAAGGTTTCGTGATTTATTGCGGCGCGGCGATGCTTGTATTACAGCAGCTTAAGGATAGGCGAGAAAAAATACACATGTGAATTGTGTCCATTTTGGAAACAACTCCCGATGCTATTCAGCGCAAGGAATACGCCAAAACACGACAACATACTGCGCGTAACGCATCACGACAGGCGTTTGCATATGAAATCGTATTCGCTTATCGGTAAGTCGCACAAGCATTACTCATCGGCTAAGAACACCACACGCCCGCCGACCATTGTGAGTTTTATCTGTCCGCCCAGCAGTTGCCCAGGTGCCTGCTGGGCAAGCACGAACGGATCGATGTCCATTACGGTCAAATCCGCCCACCGGCCTTCGGCGATTATGCCCGTGTGCTCTTCACGAAAGGCCGCGAACGCCGCCCAGCGCGAATACGCCCGAAGTGTTTCATCCATATTCAGCGCTTGGTCTGAGTACCAGCCGTCGGCAGGGTGAGCCTGTCGATCACGGCGGGTCACCGCACTGTGCATCCCGTAGAAAATATTGTGATCCGAGCCAGGGTTGTCTGAATTAAAAATAACCTTAGCCCCAGATTGACGCAGGGACCGCCATGCATACGCACCCAAGATACGTTGCGGCCCCAGACGTTGCTCTGCCCATGGCATGTCTTCGACCGCGTGAGGGGGCTCCATGGAGGCGATCACCTGCAACCGCGCAAGCCGGGGCAAGTCATCGCGATGCAGCACCTGCGCATGCTCTATTCGGTGACGTCCGCTGACTGTATTTGGGCTGGCTTGGAAGGCGGCCTGCAAAAAGTCCAACGTCTCACGATTGCCAGCATCACCGATTGCATGTATGCCCAATTGAAATCCCGCCTGCATGAGCGCCAGCGTCAGGCTCTGATCGAAGCCGTACTCGCCGCCACTCACCCCACGATGCCCGGTCAGATCGGTGTAGTCCTCCAGCAGGCGGGCGCCACGAGAGCCTAATGCGCCGTCGTAGAACGCCTTGATCGAGCGCACCACCAACCAATCGCTGGCGCCGGTTTGCGGGCCGCGACTCAGCCAGTGCTTTACCAGTGGCTCATCACGAATGGAGAGCATCGCGTACACGCGCAGCGGCAGCGCATCGCGTGCGTTCAGGCGTTGCAGTATATCCAGTTCCTGCGCATGCAGGCCGGCATCGTGCACGGTCACAAAACCATCGGATGCCATCTGCTGCATAGCACTTAGCACCTGCTCGGTCAGTTGCGCTTCGGTCGGCGCAGGAATCACCTGCTCCAATAACTCCACCGCGCGATTCAGCAACAGGCCGTTGGGACGGCCATCCTGCCCCATGCGCACCTCGCCACCACTGGGCACCTCGCTCTGCGCAGTGATGCCGGCCCGATCCAGCGCCATCTGGTTGGCCCAACCCCCAAAGCTGTGCAGGCTGCGCATAAACACCGGATGCTCCGGCACAGCCGCCGACAGCAGGATTTTGTCAGGGTAGCGGTTGGCCCAGGCGCCCTCGTCCCAGCCCTGGCCGACGATCCACTGCCCAGCCGGAACGGAGCGGGCCCGCTCGGCCACACGGGCGACGGCCTCCTGCTCAGTGTCGACACCAAACAGGCTTACTCGGCTTAGCGCCTGGCCAAGGTTAAACACGTGTGTATGTGAGTCCACCAGCCCGGGAATAACGCTCGCGCCCTGCAGATCAATCTGCCGCGTCTGCGGGCCGCGCCATTGCGCCGCCTCCTCGTTGCTGCCAACGAAGACGATGCGATCGCCTTGCACGCCGACGGCCTGCGCATCGGGATGCCAGCCATCATGGTAGGGCGCATCTGGCGCTAAGGTGCCATCGCCGGCGGGGTCGCCCCATGCCAGTGTGTATACACGGGCATTGACCAACAACACATCTGCGGGCGATGCCGACGTTACCGTCTGGGGCAGCGTGTCTACGCCAGCCTCTGCGGCCTGCTCGTTACCTGCCTCTTGCGCGGATGGAGAACAGGCCAGCAGTCCGGCCAAGGCTGTTGCTGCGGTGATTCCCACGGCCACTATTGTCTGCTTCATCCGGATACGCTCCCCACTCAAAACCAAAGATCCAGCATCACCACCATCAGTGCCAGTGGTATCGGATAACGTAACATCCAGCGCCACCGGTCCAGCCAGCGATCACTGCTAGTGCGCAGGCTGCGCTGCGCCCAATCGCGGCTGATCGCCCATCCCATACACAAAGCGATAAGAAGCGCGTTCACCGGCAACATGATATTGGCGACCACAAAATCAATGAGATCGAAAAATGTTTTGCCTGCCAGTAGCGCAAACATGTCCAATGGATGCACTTGCGCCAGTGTGTTAAAACTCAACACCGACAGCACCCCGGCCAGCCAGATAGCCAGCACCGCCACCAGCGTCATGTGCGAGCGACGAGCGCCGTTGCGTTCCACCAGCCAGGCCACAACCGCCTCCAACATGGCTATTGCGGTGGTGAATGCCGCGAACAGCAGCAGGACGAAGAACAGCGTACCGATCAACGTCCCGTGACCCATCTGGCCAAACGCCACCGGCAAGGTGATAAAGATAAGACCTGGCCCCTGAGCGGGCGCCAACCCGGAGGCAAACACGATCGGAAAAATTACCAGCCCAGCCAGCAGCGCGACTAGGGTGTCCGCCACGCAAATAGTGGCGGCGGCTGATGGGATCGCCACTTCGCGCGGCAAATACGAACCAAACGTAATCATCAGCCCGGCGCCGATGCCAAGTGAGAACAAAGCCTGCCCCAATGCCAGCAACACGCTCTGGCCGGTCAAGCGCGAGAAGTCCGGTGTGAACAGAAAGCGAATAGCGCCCGAAAAATCGGCGTAAAACGCATTGTAAATAACAAACCCCACCAACAAAGCGAACAGCGCGGGCATCAATACACGACAGGCGCGTTCGATGCCATCGTTGACGCCGCGCGCCACTACTGCACCCGCCAGCGCAATAAACGAAGCGTGCAGCACCACCTGTCGCAAAGCCTGGCCGCTACGGTCCGCAAAGTGCGCCTGCGACGTCTGTGCGGTAAAGCCGGTGAACTCGCCCAGGGCGGCCTGCCCCAGGTAATCAATCGCCCATGCCGCAACCACCGCGTAGTAACTGAGCCCGAAGAACGGAACCGCCAAACTCAGCCAGCCGATCAACAGCCACACAGGCCTCAGCGCACCCGTGTGCACCAGCGCACGCATGCTGCCGAGCGGGTTACGCCCGCCCATGCGTCCAAGCAGCATTTCGCCCGTCATCACCGGCAACCCGATCAGCAACACAAAGCCCACGTAGACAAGCACAAACCCGCTGCCGCCGTTCTCGCCGGCAATGTACGGGAAGCGCCACAGATTCCCCAGCCCTACGGCCCCACCAACGGTGGCTAACAGGAAGGCGTTACGTGAACTCCAACGCGCACGCTCGGGCGTGGACGGAGCTTTGCGCATATCATCCATTGCGATCAGTAACTGATGCTTGGGTTGGTGCCAGGGTGAATCACACCTGCCACCAGCATCCCGTTGGCATCGGTGCACTGAAGCGAATGGCGTTCTTTGCCGGGCAGAAAAATCACATCGCCCGCGCGTACCTCGGTTTTACGCGTATCTGTCCACATCACACCATGCCCGCTCACGACGATTAGCGATTCTTCATACAAATGCCGATGCGGCGCCGCTTTTGAGAGCGGGATTTCACCGATAAACTGGGTGGCCGCCTCACAACCCTGGGCTTCACCGAGCAACACCTGAAAAAAGCGAGCACCCATGCTTACCCGCTGATCGCCATCGATGCCAACTGCACGCTGCGGATAGGCCGTGTTGAACGGTTGGGCAAGCTCGGCCGCGGATTCGAACACGGGCGCAAGCGCCCCCGGGCAGACCGAGGCGAATACGCGCAGAGGTGCATCGGCGGCCGGCACCAGGCGGAAACGCTCGTTCGGATGCACCAGCAGCCCGCCGTGTAGGGAAGCATCAAAAGTCTTCCCGCCAATCACCACCTGCCCGTGGCCGGCGCCAACAAACAGCAACACCTGGCGATCACCGAAATAAATGGGCGGGCAAAGCCCGTCCGGTGCGGCGATATCAAACACAAACTGCGACTGATGCACGGCCCCGAACAACGCGCCGATCACCGTCGCGTAACGCAGCGCGCCATGGGTTTTTCGCGGGAGTTCATCGATCCGAGCCACATAGCACTGCCCATCCAGATGGATGCGCTCGTGTCCGTGCACGTTGGGAATGGCGCGATTGTGATCGCTCATCGGATCATCCAACGGATAGCCGCCGGGCAGGTTGTTGTGCGCGCCATCACAAAACGGGGCGTCGGCGGTGCGCTTGCAGGCACAAAACAAGGCTTCGGTGTCGCTTGCACCAGCCGTGTAAGGCACCGGCTCAATGCCAGTGCCTTTGTGTGAGCCGTCGCAAAACGGCTGCGACTTGCTCCGCCCGCAGGCACACCAGTAGTAGGTGCGCCCGGCTTCAAGCGTTCGATAGTAAGGTCGCTGGCGCGCGATGGCCGGCAGTTGATCTGATTTGCCCATGGACACCTACGGGCCCGGTGGGCGGCCGTTTAGCGGATTGGCCACCAGCGCACCCTGGTGGATCACGTGACGAATGTCGGTGGTGTGGCTTACGTCCTCAAGTGGATTTTGCCCCAGTACCAGCAGGTCGGCTACCTTGCCCACCTCGATGGTGCCGTGAGTCGCCTCGATACCCAGCGCCTCGGCGCCGGTCGCCGTCGCCGCGATTATGGCTTGCATCGGCGAGAAGCCTGCATCGCTCACCAGCAACTGCAGTTCCTGATGGGTATGCGGCAATTCGCCGGGGCCGCGAGGCTCGAACCAATCAGTGCCTGTGGTCACCGGCACGCCGAGGCGATGCGCCAGCGCGGTCGCCTCTGCGCCCCAGGCAAACGCCTCACCCGCCCACTGCGCCTGAACCTGCGGTGCGAAGGTATGCATCTGCTTGTAGACGAACAGCGTGGCATCTAAAAACACCTGCTCACGCGCCATGCGGGTAAACAACGCAAGCAATTTGGGGTGGTCCACCGGGATCACGGTCCACGGAGCATCGGTGCGGGCCGCATAATCATCAGGCACCTCATCGACGGCTTCCCAAATCAGATAGGGTGCATGGGACAGCCCGCTGACGCCGGCACGCACCAGATCGCCCGGTGCCGCCGGAAACACCGTTGCGTGGGCCCAGGTAGCAACGCCCTGTGCGTTCGCCGCCCGAATCACCTTGTTGGCCAGCCGCGCATCCAGTCCGCCGTACAACTTCAGTCCGCTGGCGCCGGCGCCGCGCGCCTGCGCCACCAGCAACTCAATGGGTTGGTCATCGGATACGGCACGAAGCCACGGCACCTGGCCGGGCTGCACACCCGCGGCAAATGCGTTCATGCGGGGGTCTTCGATCACGGCAGGGCTGGCGAACAAGGCAGAGTACACGAGCGTGGGGATACGCACTTCACCAGCCCCGGCAGCCCGGTTAATCTCGGCCAACGCGCGCGCATCGCCCCCAAGGTCGCGCACCGCACCGATGCCCGCACGTAAGGCATCCACCAGAATGCTCTGTGCCGCCTGACGGGTGTCGGGAAAGCGCGCGACGTGCACGTGCGTATCGGTCAGCAGCGGCATCACGTAGGCGTCACCGAGATCCAGCGTGGTGACCACGTCACCTGCTTCGGGCGCCGCATATGCCTCATCAATAGCCACGATCACACCATCGCGTGCCAGCAACTCGTTCACCTGACGCAGCGGTGCGCCAGTGCCGTCGATTAATGAGAAGTGGCCAAGGCGAAGCCATTGCGCGGCCTGTGCCGGTGAGACAATGCTGAGTGCCAGCACAGCCACGCACACCAATGCGCCCGCGTGCACTTGCCGTCGCACTATCGGCGCACGGCTGGTGCGAGTACTTGCGCGGGGGTTGCCCGCTTCATCGTGGGTCAATTGCCGACGACGCGTATGTTGTCACGCGCGCGACGATCCTTCCGTTTTTGTGCCAGCAGGTACTCATCGGCATTGAAAATAAACTCGTGACAGCCCATCTGTTCCACCACTTGCCCGTCGCGATAGCCGGGTGCAAACTGCCACTGGTTCAACGCACGCAGCGCCGAGGCGGTAAACAGCGAGCCTTGCACAGCATCCACCACTTTAGGATTACTGACACGCCCATTTTTCTCAATCAAAAACGTGATCGCAACCATGCCTTCGCGGCGGCGCTCCATTGCCCGCGCAGGATACTCCGCTTCCACACGCTTGAGGGGCACCAGCCGTCGCGGGTTCATCAATGGGCTCTGACTGCGTTCGGCTGCGTTGTCATCCCGCAACTGTTTGGGGCTAGAGGCCCGCAGCGCGCGCGGCAGCGTTGGCTGACCTTCAATCATGATCGGCGGCAGATACACCGGCTGGTCGGCAGCGTGGCGGAACTGGAAGGTCTGCACCGCGCTTTGTTGCGCTGTGCCGCAATCACCGGGGCGCGCGGGTGAGAACACCCAGTACTTCAGCGCATCCAGAGCCGCGCGGCGAAAACGCTTATCGCCACTGCTGTCCAGGACTTTAGGTTCAAGCGCGCGCCCGTAGCGCGAGATGGTAAAGGCCACGGTCACATCGCCGTCCAGACCGTTTTTCAGCGCATGCTTGGGATAGGTGGGTGTTACGGCCACCTCAACACTGGCATTGGACAGGCGGTTCAGTTCGCCGCCTTCAGTCTCGGAAGCCACTGGCTCTTGCGCTGCAACAACCATCTCGGCGTTCTGCGCCAGAACAGCGCCCGAACAGGCCATCCAGGTGCAAGCGATCCACGCCAGACTCGACAGACGGGCGGGTTGGATCATCGCGCCAGCCGGTAAACCCGGCCGACGCTCAACGGGCGAGAAACCTTGATGAGTATGCTTATGGTTCATGTCTATTACCTCCCCGGTAAAGGCCGGCCCGACATCTCCCAACGGGCCGCACCCTGACAGTAATTTACCTCTGCATACTCATATAGTCACGCTAAGGGAACATAAAGTTCACCGCCGCGCTCACCGAGCAGGTAGACAACTCCACTGCCTGGAAGATCACCTGACGGCCACTGACAAAGGCCGGCATGTTGCGGGTGAAGGTTACCGTACCGCTGCCATCTGCCGGCGCTGAGCCCAGAATATTCAGGTTGGCAACGCCCACCGTCTGGCCCGCACAACCCGGCACGGGCGTCGC
>CBDUQI010000187.1:0-11729 GCA_965369325.1 uncultured Gammaproteobacteria bacterium | reverse complement strand
GCCCAGAGCCAGCGCCCAACCCATCCCCCGAGACCGGCGACGAGCCCCACATGCAGACCTGAAATAGCCATCAGATGGCTGGTACCGGTGTCCCGGAGCACCTGCCACTGAGTGTCGCTAAAGCGGGCTCGCAAACCTACTGCCAGCCCCACGACGAGCGCCGTCGATGCGCCCGGCGCCGGCCAGTGCCGGCATAGTGCCGAGCTGATCTGGCACACCCAGCGCTGGACGCGGGCAGAGGCGAAGCTACCCGGCCGGCTCTGGACCTGCTCGAGATGGGCACCCAGGCGCAGGCGAAATCGTGATAGCGCCCCTTGCCAGCCGATAGCCGGCGCCAGCAGACGCTGCTCAGGCGGCCCCGCGGACGCATCGGCGCGGGCACTAATCACGTAGCCGGTAGCGAGGATGTTGTGACGAAACAACCAGCGCTCAAAGTCGCGGCCACCGGGGTTCGCCATTCCCCAGGGCGCAAATAACTTGGCGCGAAGCTGCCATCGCTGTCCAGGCAGCAGCCCAGCGGGCGCCTCATACCAGTTCAGCCGCACCAGGTGATGCGTTGGTTGTCCGTCGATCCGATCCAGCCGCAGGCGCACCCGCACACCACGTGCAGCCGGTTCCACCGGCGCGTGAATCACGCCCTGTACCAGCACCTGCCGCTGCAGCAGATACTCGGGCAACTGACCGTGCTGGCGCCATACGGTCGCCCCCCACACCCAGCAAAATCCGAGCGCCATCAGCAACAGGCCGCACCCGATGCCCGGCAAACGCGCCCGATACAAGCCGCGCACCAGCAGGCCCAGCGCGGCCAGCATACCCAGTCCCAGCAACCGATTCGGGAACGCCTCAATCGCATGCCCGAACACGGCGCCGCCCACGAAGTACCAGACCGTATCTAGCCGGTCGGCGCAGCCCCCCCACTTTCTGATCGCGGCCCACAGGTTCGCCGGGAATGCCCGAACGCCAGGTGCCGCGCCGATGTTCATCTGCCCCGCAGGCGTTGCTGGTCCCGCGACCGCCTCGTCCGCTGGCCCACTCATGGCCCTCCCTGCCATCGCTGTTACCTCGGAGGACAACATCCCGCTCTATGCGCAGAACACCCGTCGCCTCATGTCCTTTACGGCAGATTAACGGGCACGCAGCAGACACGCCGCATGCGTAACAGGCAAGTTCGCGGGATATTCCGTCGCCGGACCCGTCAAGCGGAAAGTGGTGAGGAGACCGGTTTGCACGGGGATCGCTTAGCAGCGTGTTGAAAAAGTCACAGGCGAGTACAGGGCAAGGCGGGAATGGTCCACGTCGTCTCGCGGCGGCTGAGACTTTTTCGACACGCTGCTAAGCGGGAAACAAACCGTTGTCGCGTAGTTCCAGCACACGCTGCATGCGCCCGGCGATCAGTGGATCGTGCGTCACCACCACCAGCGCTGTGCCGAGTTCCACATTTAACTCCAGCATTAGATCAAACACCTGCGCGCCGGTACGCCGGTCCAGATTACCGGTGGGCTCATCGGCTAGTACCAGCGCTGGGGAGGTGATCAGCGCCCGTGCAACCGCAGCGCGCTGGCGCTCACCGCCGGACAGTTCACTGGGCTTGTGCTCCAACCGCTCGCTCAGCCCTACCCGGTCCAGCAAATCGCTGGCCGCCGCGCGCGCTGCGGCAACGCCCGTGCGCCGGATCAGCAGTGGCATCGCCACATTTTCCAGCGCCGTAAATTCGGGTAGCAGGTGATGGAATTGGTACACGAAGCCTATTTTCTGATTGCGCAGCCCCCCCCTGGCGACATCGTTCAGGATGCTTAGATCCTGCCCGTCAATGCTGACCGTGCCTGTGGTGGGATCGTCCAGTCCGCCCAGCAATTGCAGCAGCGTGGTTTTGCCAGAGCCCGACGCCCCCATAATGGCGATCCGATCGCCGCGCATTACCTCAAGCGCTACATTGGCGAGCACCCTCAGCGGCTTGCCGCTGCCCTGCTCGAACTGCCGCCCAAGCCCCTCGCACCGCAGTACCGGCGTCGTCGCATCCTGTGCTACAGGGGCGGTTTGCGCATTTGTATCGCGCATATCATTCATGCCGTAAGGCCTCCGCTGGCTGGGTTAACGAGGCCCGCCAGGCCGGGTACAAAGTGGACAACAACGTGAGCAGCAGCGCGGTGGTGCAGATACGCACCAAATCTCCCGGGCGGATCTGTGCCGGCAAATCGCTGATGTAGTACACATCGGCCGAGACCAGCGTGGTATTAAAAGTGGCTTCCAGCCAGCGCACGATATCCTCCAGATTCAATGCCAGCGATACGCCCAACGCCAAGCCCAGCGCGACGCCGATGACGCCGATAACAATGCCCTGCACCACGAAGATTCGCGTGATGCTGCCTGGGGTGGCACCAATGGTGCGCATAATGGCAATGTCCGCACTTTTGTCTTTCACCACCATGTATAGCGTGGAGACGATATTGAATGCAGCCACTGCGACAACCAACAACAAGATAACGAACATGACGGTTTTGGTCAGCTTAATCGAGCGGAAGAAATTGGAGTGCTGGCGAGTCCAGTCTGTAATGTAAACGCCACCGCCCAGCTTCAGCGCGATATCGCGTACCGCGCGCGGCGCCTCAAACATGTCGTGCAGACGCAGACGCAACCCGGTGACGCCCTCCCCCATGCGATACAGCGCCTGCGCATCATTCAGATGTGCGAACACCAGGCCGCGATCATACTCGTGCATGCCGGCGGCGAATATACCGGTGACGGTAAAGCGGCGCATACGCGGAATCACCCCGGCGGGGGTTACATTTGCCTGCGGCACCATTACCAACACTTTTTCGCCCACCGTCACTTGCAGCTCATCCGCCAAGGTCTGCCCGATAAGCAGGCCGTAACGCCCAGCGACCAAGTCCTGCAGACTGCCCGAACGCATGTGCTTGCCCAGCGAGGCCACCGCCTGCTCCTGCGCCGGGGTAATGCCGCGCAAGGCAACGCCGCTGCTGCGGGCATCGCTCAGCAACATCGCCTGACCTTCCGAGAAGGCGGCCACCGCCACCACACGCTCATCGGCGCTTGCCACATCGCGCAATAAAGTCCAGTCCTCCAGCGCCCCGTCATATCCGGTGATGGCGGCGTGCGAGGCCAGATCCAAAATACGCTCACGCAGCTCGCGCTCAAACCCGTTCATCACCGACAGCACCACAATCAGCACGGCGACCGCGATGGCAATCCCCAGCATGGAGATAAGCGAAATAAATGAGATGAAGCCGCGGCGGTTGCGCGCGCGCACGTATCGCAGACCTACAAACAGCTCAAATGGATTGCGCACGCGGCAGGCATCCCAGCGCTGGGCACCACGGAGGTGCAAAACTCATCGCCGCCCAGGCGGCCCGACTACTCATAACGCAACGCTTCGGCCGGTTGCGTAGCCGCGGCCCGACGCGCTGGATAGATAGTGGAAAACGCGGATAAGGCAAACGCGGTGATCGCGATCCCGACCACCTCTTCCCAGTGCATGCGCGAGGGGATCTGGGTCACATAGTAGACATCGGCCGGGATCAGCTTGATCCCAAGCAGCGCCTCTATCCGGGGCACCAGCGTCTCGACATTCAACGCCACCAACACACCCAGCGCCACGCCACTGACGGTGCCGATAAAGCCGATCGCCAGCCCCTGAAACACGAACGCCATCTGCACCGCGCGCGGCGTCATCCCCAAGGTGCGTAGGATCGCGATGTCGTTGCGTTTGTCGGCCACGGCCATCACAAGAGTCGCTACGATATTAAAGGCCGCCACCGCTACGATCAGCGAGAGGATTACAAACATCATCAGTTTCTCAATGCGGATGGCGCGGAAATAACTCGCCTGCTGAACCGCCCAGTCCTCAACCTTGTACGCCTCGCCAAGTGCGTCCTGCAACTGGCGCGAAAACCGCGGGGCCTGCATCAGGTCATGCAAACGCAGACGCACGCCACTCACCCCGCCTTGCAGCCCGAACAGTTCGGCCGCGTCTTCGATGTTGGCCACCGCGCGCATGTTGTCGTGCTCCTGAATGCCGGCCTCGAACAGTCCACTGACGGTGAAGCGCGAAATTTGCGGCACAAAGCGCCCACGCTCCGCGCGTGGCACCAGCATATTCACCCGATCGCCCACACTTACGCCCAACGACTGCGCCAAGCCCACGCCCAGCACCAGATTACGTGCGCCAGGGCGTAGGTCCGCGACACTGCCTTCCAACATGCGCTCGCTAATCAGCGACACACCATCGTGGCCGTCCGGCTCATCGCCGACCGGCAGCACCCCGTCCACCAGCACGCCTGCCAGCCGGGCACCGTTGACCAGCATGCCCTCACCGGCAACGAAAGGCGCGGCACCACTCACCTCGGGCTGCTGCTCACTGCGCTCGGCAATATACGCCCACTCGCGCAGCTGCCCGTCGCGGGCCTGCACGGTAGCATGCGAGCTCAGGCTCAGCAGGCGTGATCGGAGCTCTTCGCTAAAGCCATTCATCACCGATAACACAACAATCAGTGCCGCCACACCCAGCGCAATCCCCAGCAGCGAAATCAGCGAAATCAGCGAGATAAATTCGCTTTGTCGGCGACGTGCCCGCAGGTAGCGAAGGCCAACAAATACAGAGACGGGCTGGAACATGGCGCGATTAAACCATAACCCGCCGCGCGATCTGGCCTCGACCCAAAAAAGATCTAAAACGAGACCTGTATCTCAGCGCCCCGCACGCCTGTTCAGATGCATTGGGACCCTACGGTCCACCATAATAATCATGGAGTTACAATGAAATCTTGATGTTACAGCGTAGGTTTTGGCGGCATTTTCGGATTGCAATTATGGGTTGTTTTGGCCGAAAGGCATGCTATAAAGTGCGAAGAAAACGCCGTGGAAGAGGTACCAATATGGCACACGAAAGGCGCAGGGAATCCAGGATGACCACGATTTGGACAACGATGCTCGCCACTGCAGTGGTAGGGATCGCAACGATGACGGGAGACGCGCGCAGCGATTCGCTGTTGATCGACAATATCGACCATGCGAGCACTGACTCGCACAAGATGCCAGCGCGCGGGATGAGCATGAACAAAGTGGAGAGCGTATACGGCTCGCCCAGCGTCAGACACCAGGCGGTAGGCGATCCGCCGATCAGCCGATGGGAGTACAGCAACTTCGTGGTTTACTTCGAGTACAGCCACGTAATCCACTCAGTGCCCAAACGCCAACAGGCCAGGGCCAACTAGCGAGAGACCCCAACACCAGCTGTGCCGACCCAACAGACGCCCGTTCAGGGCGTCTGTTGCGTTTGGCGGCAGGCAGCGGCAAAGTGATTGCGCACACCCCAGCATAACTGGATATAATCACAGCGCCCTTTGACATCGGCGCGTTAGCGCGCGCGCCCAGCAGTATCACGCCGCAAGCGGCGCACCTTACGGATCACAATGCCCAAGCATTCCACGCCACATTCTGTATTGGCCCCGCCGGCAGGGGACGATAAGCCAGCGCATATCGCGCGCTGGGGCAGTTTGTACGGCAGCGCGCCGGCGCTGGCGCTGGTGGCATTGGCCCAGCGCCACAAAGGACCGATCGTGGTCCTCACGGCGGATGCCCGCGAGGCCGAAAAGGTAAGCGAAGAACTGAATTTCTATGCGCATGGCATGCACCTGCCGGTGCTGCATCTGCCGGAATGGGAAACCCTGCCCTACGACGCCTTCTCGCCACACCCGGACATTGTCTCCACTCGGGTGGGCACGATGGCCCAGCTTCCGCGGATCAAGCACGGCCTGCTGGTGCTCACCGGTGCCACCGCCATGCAGCGGCTGCCGCCGCGCAGCTACATCGATTCCGGCACGCTGCAGCTGAGGGTTGGCGATACATTTGCCTTGCACGACAGCCGCCGGCGCTTTGAGCAGGCGGGTTACAACCACGTCACCCTTGTTGCCGAGCCGGGTGAGTATGCTGTGCGCGGAGCGCTGGTCGATCTGTTTCCCATGGGCGCACCGGCCCCGTACCGCATCGACCTGTTTGATGATGAGATCGACAGCATTCGCCTGTTCGACCCTGACACCCAGCGCTCTGGAGAGAAGCTGGAGCAAGTCAGCCTGTTGCCCGGTCGCGAGTTTCCGCTGACCGAACAGGCCCAGAAACAGTTCCGCGCGCGTTACCGCCAACGTTTTGAAGGCGACCCCAACCGCTCGGTGATTTACCGCGATGTCTCGGCTGGCAACGCCCCGGGCGGCGTCGAGTATTACCTGCCGCTGTTCTTTGAAAACACCTGCAGCGTGTTCGATTATTTGCCTGCCAACGCGCTGCTGGTGGAGCCTGAGAGTTTCGCGGACGTGCTCGCGCGCACATGGCAGGAATTTGGCCTGCGCTACGAACAACTGGCGCACGACATCGAGCGCCCGATTCTCACCCCGGAGGAGGTGTGGCGCCCGCCCTCGGAGTTGGAGCACGCGCGCGGCCAGTTCGCCCGCGTATTACTGCACGGATTCGAGCTGGATCTGGACACGCTGCAACGCGCGGGCGCCAACTTCGCCTCCCGCCCGCCGCCCATCCTGGCGTTGGATATCAAAGCGGATAACCCCTCACAAAAGCTAGAAAGTTATTTGCACACCCTGGACGGGCGCGCGCTGCTGGTCACCGAAACGGCCGGCCGACGCGAGCAACTGCTGCAAACCCTGCGCCTGGGCGGGCTGATCCCCCAGGTGGTCGATAGCTGGCCCGCGTTTCTGGACACCGACGCAGCCCTGTGCGTTACAGTGGCAACGCTCGAGCGCGGGCTGCACCTGCCAGAGGAAGGTCTGGCCGTGGTGGTGGAAGAGCAACTACTGGGCGAACGCGCTCGCCGGCGCACCCGTCGCCGTGCCGAGGTCGACCCGGAAGCGCTGATTCGCGACCTGACTGATCTGCGCGAAGGCGCACCGGTGGTGCACGAGGAGTACGGCATCGGCCGCTACGTTGGGCTGAGCACATTGGATCTAGGCAATACGCCGGGCGAATTTCTCACGCTGGAGTATGCCGGCGGTGACAAGCTGTACGTGCCCGTGCACGCACTGCATCTGATCACACGCTATACCGGCGCGTCCGCCGACAGTGCTCCGCTGCACCGTCTGGGCGGCGATCAATGGAAAAAAGCCAAGGCCAAAGCGGCCAAGAAAATTCGCGATGTGGCGGCCGAGTTACTGGATATCTATGCGCAACGCGAAGCCCAACGTGGGCACGCCTTCACCCTGGATGAGCACGATTACCGTGTGTTCTCCGGCGGCTTCCCATTTGAGGAAACACCGGACCAGGAGCTGACCATCGAACAGGTGGTCGATGATATGAAGGCCGTACAGCCGATGGACCGCATCGTCTGCGGCGATGTTGGCTTTGGCAAGACCGAGGTGGCCATGCGTGCGGCCTTCGTCGCTGTACAGGCTGGCAAGCAGGTGGCGGTGCTGGTGCCGACCACATTGCTCGCACAGCAGCACTACCAGAACTTTATCGATCGTTTTGCCGACTGGGCGGTCAACATTGATGTACTGTCGCGTTTTCGGACCAACAAGCAGGCGGCCGGCATGCTCACCGAGTTGGCCGAGGGCCGCCTGGACATCGTCATCGGAACGCACCGTTTGTTGTCCGGCCAGGTCAAGTTCAAAAACCTGGGTCTAACCATCATCGACGAAGAGCAACGCTTCGGCGTTCGGCACAAAGAAAAACTCAAGGCGTTTCGAGCGCAGGTGGATGTGCTGACGCTGACGGCCACCCCCATCCCCCGCACCCTCAATATGGCCATGGGCGGCTTGCGCGAACTGTCACTGATTACCACCCCGCCCTCGGACCGGTTGGCGGTCAAAACCTTCATCACGCAATGGAACCCGACGCTCATTCGCGAAGCGCTGCTGAGAGAAATTCGTCGTGGCGGGCAGGTGTACTTTGTGCACAACAAAGTTCAGACCATTGAGGGCACCGCTGATGAACTGGCCAAACTGGTACCCGAGGCGACAATCCAGGTGGGTCACGGGCAGATGCGCGAGCGTGATCTGGAGCGGGTGATGCTCGATTTTTATCACCGCCGCTTTAACACTCTGGTGTGCTCGACCATTATCGAAAGCGGCATTGATGTACCGACGGCGAACACCATTGTGATTAACCGGGCCGACCGCTTCGGGCTGGCGCAATTGCATCAGTTGCGCGGGCGTGTCGGGCGCTCGCACCACCGGGCCTATGCCTACATGATCGCGCCCCCCAAAGAGGCAATGACCGCGGATGCGATCAAACGTCTGGAGGCGATTGAGACCCTGGAGGAGTTGGGCTCGGGCTTTGCGTTGGCCACCCATGATCTGGAGATCCGCGGGGCGGGCGAATTGCTGGGCGATGAGCAGAGCGGACAAATCCAGCAGATCGGTTTCGCCCTGTACACCGAACTGCTGGCGCGGGCGGTGAAGGCACTCAAGCGCGGTGAGATCCCTGCGCTGGACACGCCAGCGGCGCATGGACCGGAGATCGAAGTGCGCGCGGTGGCGCTGCTGCCGGACGACTACATGCCCGATGTGCACATGCGTCTGGTGGCATACAAGCGCATTGCCAGCGCGGATTCGGATGAAGCGCTGGATGAACTTCAGATAGAAATGATCGACCGTTTCGGGTTGTTGCCAGACCCTGCGAAAACGCTGTTCCGGATCGCGCAACTGCGCATCGCTGCGACCACGCTGGGCATCATTAAGATTGATGTGGGCCCCGCCAACGGGCGCATTGTGTTTGGCGAGAATGCCGAGGTTGCGCCGGAAAAACTTATCAGTTTGCTGCAGAACAACTCGAAGACACACCGTTTCGATGGCCAGTCAACGCTGCGTTTTAGCCTGCCCATGCCGGAATTGGATGATCGCTTTGCCACCGTGCACCACCTCGTTCGCAAACTTAGCCCTTGATTTATATCGCTAATTTTTGCTGGTAACGTCGGCGCGCACCTGATTCAGGTAGGCATGCATGTTTTTGGTTAAAATCCGCAGCTGTGAAACAGACAGGAATTGCCCACGTGACTGGCTTAAGCCTCGCCACTACCCACGCCCCCGCCGGCGCGCGTGCAAGCCATCGCAGGCGCCACGCCCGCGCACAGGCTTGCATGCTGGGTGCCACACTCAGTCTGCTGTCGGGCTTGTGGCTATTACCCACGCCCGCTCAGGCGATTACCGATCGCGCCTACGACATCGAAATTATTGTTTTTCGCCAGTTGTATGAGGCCGGAAGCGAGGAGCTGTGGAATCCCCCGGTGATCAAGTTTGATGACACCCATACGGATCTTGGTACCTTCAACGACAGCACGCCGACGACAGTGCTGGAGATCAACCCGTTGCTGATTCCGCAAATTCTGGACTTCGAGCAACTGCAGATGAGCGAGCTGTTTGAAAGCCTCAGGCGCTCCAAGAACTATCGGCCGGTGCTGCACGAAGGCTGGCGGATGCACCTGGACAACCGGGTAGATGCCGAGCCACGCGCGATTATCGCGGATGATTCACCCTACCGGTTCGGCGGCGACATCACCGTCTCGGCCGAACGCAAACTGCACGTCAACATCGACATAGAGTTGCGCGCCGGCGGACAAAAATACTATCTGCAGGAAAACCGCACGCTTCGGCGCAAAGACATTCATTATTTTGATCACCCCATGTTCGGGGTAATCATGCGCATTACGCGCCCGGCACTGGACGACCCGACGCTTCAGTAGCCCGGCGCGGATCAGTCCCGAACGGCCGCATCCAGGTTCTTGGCCTGCTCCAGGCCGATAATGCCAGCCGCCGACCGCAGCTTTTGCAGGTACGCTGAATGCACATCAGCATCGGTGAGGTTCAACCCATCCACCGACGCCTCGGTAAGGTCCGCACCCGACAGTTCGGCGCCGGCAAAGTCCGCCCCATCCAACTGAGCACCGCGGAAGGAGGCAAACTCCGCATCCATCCGCCCAGCTTTCACATCGCGCAAATTCGCATTATCCAGCGTGGCCGAGCGTGCCACAGCGCGCATCAGCCCCATTGACTGGTTCTTCATGTCGGCCGCCATATTCGCGCCGCTAAAGTTGGCACCGGTCAGATCCGCATTGGTCATATTGGCAGTAATCCGCGCGCCCTGCAGTTGCGCGCCACGCAGATTAGCGCGCTGCATCTGAGTGGAGGCCAGACTGGCGTTGCGCAGATTCACCGAGGTCATCTTCGCGTCAATCAACCAGGCCGAATCCAGCGTCGCGCCACTGAGATCGGCTTCGGTTAAATCGGCGCCATTCAGGCGCGCCCAGCGAAGGTTGGCACCCCGAAAATCCACGCCGCTCAAATCCAACCCGGACAAACGCTTGCTGGACAAATCCAGCACGACGCCATCGGCGGTTTCGGCCAGCATCGTCTCAAGCTCGGCGCGACTGACTTCCGGCTCGGTCATCTCCGAGCTGTCCATATCCACGTGCACCATCATGCACTGAGCGTTCGCATCGAGTGTAACCCCAGCTACCCATGCCAGTACCACGGCACCTATCCGACGCCCGCGATTCGCTTGCATTCCAACCCACATCCTGTTCTCCTTGCAGCATGCCTGCTTGATTGTTCTTTATATTACAGAGGCCTATACCGGAAACGCCAGCGTTTCGGCGGTCACCCACAAAGCTTCACCGTTGTACCGCTGAGAGTGCTCTGCGCAGGCTTAAGACAACAGATCAAAGTTTGGATGCTCGTCCAGGCTCGCTAACTGCGCAGCGCAGCGGCGCCACTGCTCGTCCTGCTCACACGGGGTATCCAGAGCAAGCTGACGGCGGGCATGCATGCGCGCCAGGCGTACCTGGCTGGTTGGCAGCACCACCTCCTCCAACGCCTGTACGACATCCCGGGCCGCATTGCGATCATTGCACACCAACACCATATCGCAGCCGGCACGCAAGGCGGCGCGCGCACGCGCGGCCGGCCCTCCTGCCTCCGCCACCCCGCCCATGCTGAGGTCGTCGGAGAAAATCGCACCTCTAAACCCCAGCCGCTCCCGCAATACGCTCTGTAACCATTTGCGCGACAGGCTGGCGGGCAAGCTATCCACATCTGGATACAGCACATGCGCGGTCATGATGCCCGCCAGACCGGCGCGAATCAGTCGAGCGAAGGGCTGCAGATCGTCATCCAGATCTTCGTACATGCGTTTGTCTACCGGTAGCGCTTCATGCGAATCCACCGATACACCGCCGTGGCCAGGAAAGTGTTTGCCGACGGCCACCATCCCAGCGGCTTTCATGCCACTCATCTTGGCATGCGCCAGCTCGCCCACCACATCCAGCGCCCTATGAAACGCCCGGTCGCCGATCACCGCACTAATCCCGCGATCCACGTCCAGCACCGGAGCAAAGCTCATGTCCAAACCGCAGTCGATGAGTTCGCGCGCCATCACGTAGCCGGCCGCGCGGGCCAGGCTGGTGCCACTCGCCGGGGCCAGATCGTACTGGCGGCCAATCGTGCGCGCCGATGGCAGGCGTGTAAACCCCTCGTGAAAGCGCTGCACCCGGCCGCCTTCCTGATCCACCGCGATCAATAACCCGGGCGAGCGCAGTCCATGAATCTCCTCGCACAGCGCGCTCAGTTGCTCGCGCGACGCAAAATTGCGCGAGAACAAGATAACCCCGCCGACTGCCGGCTGCGTTAGCAAGTGCCTATCCTGCACTGTCAACTCGACGCCTTCAATGTCGAGCATGACCGGTCCCAGACTCATATCGCCCTCCTTACTGCGAT
>CBDUQI010000186.1:0-11796 GCA_965369325.1 uncultured Gammaproteobacteria bacterium | reverse complement strand
GACCTGGGTTTTGTCCCGCGCGTGAACTGGCGCCAGGCCGTCATCGGCGGCGGGCATCTATGGTACCCCGGCGAGCGCTGGGACGAGCTGCAGCTGCGCGGCGACTGGGACATCACCTACGATCAGGATGGCGAATTACAAGAACGCGAAACGGAGATGGTGCTGCAGGCCCGCGGCCCGTTGCAGTCGTTCCTGGAGGCTGGCGTCGGCCATCGCGACCGCCGCTTCGACGGCATTCTGTTCTCCGAGACCTTCGGCTTTACCTACACCGAGTTCAAGCCGCGTTCGGGACTGTTCGTCGGGCTACTCACCCAGTGGGGTGATCAGATCGATTTCGACAACGCCCGCCTGGGCAAACGGCTACGGATGCGCCCCGAAGTGCGCTGGAATCTGGGTGATCATTTACTGTTCAGAGTGCGCCACAACTTCTCGCGGTTAAACACCGAGAACACTGATGAGCGCATCTTCACCGCCAACCTGACCGACGCCCGCCTCACCTGGCAGTTTAATGTGCGCAGCTTTCTGCGCCTGGTGGTGCTGCACGAAGATATCAAGCGCAACCAATCCGTATTTGACGACCCGGTGGACGGGCGCTCACGCGAGTTGGGCGCGCAACTGCTGTATTCCTACAAAATCAATCCGCAGTCGGTATTGTTTGTCGGATACTCCAGCGCCTTAGAAGACGGCGTGGAGCTGGATTCGTTTGAAACTACCGACGAGACGTTCTTCCTCAAACTCGGCTACGCCTTCCTGCCGTAACGGCGCGTCAAAAATAATGTCCGGTAGCGATAGCAATCGCCCATAGTAGCATTCCATCGCTCTACAGACGCCGCCCTAATCCAGTAGTAATCGCTGCAATGCTCTGTTTCGCACCTGCCAGGAGCAGCGCATAATTGGCATTCTTCACATTGGAGGAACTGTCATGGGGAGTCATTCGGCGGCGCTACTTGTAACCTTCCTGGCGTCACTACCGGCCATTGTATCGGCGCAGGAATCACATGAGCACAGGCATCTTTTGGGCCGTGACAGTGAACAACTGGAACGCGACCTCGCGCAGACGATTGACCAGTTACTAGGTGAAACGACAATTGGTCACTCACTACCTCCGGAAACACTGAAGGCGAGGCGCTGCGAGAAACTTCAGCAGTCCGTTGAGCACCGCCACGACGGACTTCGTGCTGAGTTCCACAAAAGCATCAACCAACAACTGGTTCAGGCGTTCCGTGCCGGTATCGATTCAGCACCACAACAGGATGCAGTCGATGCACACAAGGAACGCACAACCCGCGATGGCACCCCGCTCAAACATGACGAGAAGTTACGCGAACTCGAAAAGGACGTTTACTCGCCAATGATAGAACTCCTGAAGAATTGGGATGTTCAGGAAACCACTGGGTATCTCGCAGATGTAGTCCTGCTGGAACTCGCCTGGCCACAGGCCGCCAATCAACTCGAATGCGGCGCCGTCGTTGACGTCAATGCGCAAGCCGCAGAAATGGCTCAGTTCTCGGACTCCACTCCGGAAGCGAAACTCGCTTACTGGAGCACATCGATGCGCTTGTTACCCAAGACAGATGATCCTGTTGAATACCAGCGCCAACGTCTTGACCTAATGACCGTCGCGGCCAGAAAGGTAGCCCTTCTGATGCAAAAATCGGAGCCTGGTGATGACTACTATGAGGCAGGCATGGCAGTACTTGCACAGATGACCGGGGGCAGTCGCTCGCGAGAAAGCTATCGAAAAATGAGCAATCGTCTTGAGGATTACTCGGCGATAGATCTCAGGCTGCTTGCGGTATCGGACGCCTTTTTCAAACGGACATCCCCCAGCCAAACTCAAACAATCGAACTACTCACAGGGGTGAACCCAGTTTCGTTGCGAAATAGAACCTCGTTCGTAGATCGTCAGTTGGCTGTCTTTTCGGATCAGCAACGGGTAAGCGAAGTGAAGGCGTGGGCGACTGAGACCGTCGAACAAATGTTGGACTCGCCAGCCTCTCTTGAGGAAGCGCTGGTGAACATACTAGGAGAGTAAGCATGGATGCTTTGAAGAGAACGGCTGCATATGCAGCTGGATTGCTATTGATGATGTCGGGACTGGTCGGTACCGTCGCAATCGCGACACCAGGCGGCGACGACTTCGAGGGCTTCACCGTCTGCACTAACCAGTGCGGCGTTGTCTGGGATGTGTCAGATGAACAGCGCGATGAAGCCGTGTATATGTTTGGGATGCAATTGCTTGAATCGGACCTTGAGTATCGGGAAGTGACACTTATCTTCCAAAAATCCTGGAAACCACACGATCGGCTTGAAAACAATGACACCGTTTCCGTATGCACCTCATTCAACACTACCAAGTGCATGATGGTGTTGTTAACCCGAGGCGACGGCTTTATCGCGATCGGCGCACAAGCCATCGGAGAAGAACATTCGATCACTAAGTACGCTATCGATGAAATTCGCAAGGTCGTGGGAGGTGGGTGCCCGCAGGCAATTGATTCGTTTGATACTGAGACTATTGCCATCAACCTTGAAAATGGGGAGATGCGCTCGGTGGACGAATGCCGGGTTCCCCTGTCGCGGCGAGAGGTGGGCGAGAATGCGCTGACCATGATCATGCCGGAGTTCGGCGTTTACGATCAGGGGTTGCTCAGCGACGCGCACAGCCCTGGCTACGATCCGCTTCAGTCGCTCTGTCTGCGCACGGCAATGTCGCAGGGGGATTTCGATTCGGGACGCTGGGCGGTGCTCAATCGGGCGGTGCATCCGGACAACCACCGTCGCCCGGAACACCTGCCTGGGATTGACTTGAGCGGCGCCATTGTTGCCGCCACCGCTGAACGATCGCCGGCGCCCGAGGAGGTATTGCTAAGCATTACCGGCAGCGAGTCCGGTGCGCAGGTTGTGGTGAATGCTATTTACGGCACGGGAAGCAGCGCAGGGACAATTGATATCGACTGGCAGGTCGCGATCGAAAATGCCGTTGCTGAGAAGATCACCTACGCGCCGCACGGCGGCTCCGAACACGCCGTGGTGTGGCTGGGTAGGCTCGCGCTGGACCCGCAGTCAGACGGAAGTTATGACCTGAGATTACTGCAGGCCGAAAACAGCTTCGCGATGGCCCTTCCACTGTGTTGCCCTGGCCCACCCGCGCCCGGTTGCGGAAGCGACTTTGAGTGCGACATGCAATAGAGATGCGGTGCGCTGCTACCCGCGCACGTGATCTGTGCGGCGGCCATACCCTTTGCCGAGTGCATGGACGTATGGCTGCCGCATCTGCGCGGCAAACCCTACAGTCGATACCGCATACATATCAGACGTGCAGCAAAACGGCGCTTGTTGTCTCTTTAGTAGCCTCACTGATCGCCCGCGCATAGCCGGTAATCTGGACACAGTACGCAGCCAACCCTGTCTTGATATCGCGATCGGTTTTAAAGTCCACTACCACCCAGGCGCCCTCTTCCCGGAAGGCCATATCGACGATGCCCTCCACCAGCAGGCCGTCACTCTCGCGCAACATCACAGGCACTTCGCGACGCAGTTCCGCGCGTTGGGCCGCCTCCGCCGCACGCCGCATGAGCGGATGCGCCAGTGCATCGCCCACGGCAACACAAGCAGCGTCTACCTCCTTATCGCTGGCGCCCAGTAACCGTCCCTGCGCCTTCGCATGTCGGCGTACACCGGGCGCGGCCTCATCCAGTCCCACCTCCGCCAGGATCGCGTGTACCAGCGTACCAAAGCGGCGACCGGAGGGCCGAGTATTGCGGTTCGCTTGCACCTCGATGATCTGCACCGCACGCGAGACGTACTCCAGCGCGGAAGGCTGCGCCCGCGCGTGGGCCAAACGGGTGGCGGACTCGACCCGAACGCTGGGTGCGCTACCGTTGGCCAGAGCCGCCTCACGCTGCTGTTGCCAACGCTGGTAGTCCTCCTCGCTGCGCTCGGCCCGGCCCTGTTCGTCGGCCTCCAGAATGCGTTGCTGGCGCAAGCCAACACGCTCCTCGACATTCAGACGCAGCGCTGAGGGGTCCCACCACACAACTTCGGCTTTACCCTCCGCTGTGGCGTGTAGACCAGGGCGCACAGCAAAGCCTTCCTGATCCCGTGCTTTCATCGGCCGGGACAGCACACTATCCGGTCCAAACGGCGGACAGTTCGGCGCGACGGTAGCCACATGCCGACGATCATCCGCCGGGTACAGCGCGCCATTCATCATGTCCAACCAACCCTCGGTGCGCTCGTCGCCGATGACGGGCGCCACCAGAAGATCACGTGCTCTTGTTGCCGCAACGTAGGCAAGTCGCACGGCCTCCTGATCATCTTTGTTCAGCTCTTCTTCGCGTGCATCCAGCAGATCTTTCGGCGCACAGCCGCACAGACTTTCGGCCCACAGCTCACGAGTGGCATCCACATGCCGGCTGGGGCGCGACCCCGTGCGCTGACACGCTGGGTCCGCCAGTATCACCACCGGGAACTCCAGGCCCTTGGAGCGATGCGCGGTCATAATCCGCACGCCCTCGGTGCCTTCCTCCACCACAGGGGCATCTTCCGCCTCACCACGCTCGGCTTCCGCATCCAGCTGTTCTACAAAGGCCCTGAAGGAGGGGGCGCCGTTGCGCTCAAATCGTCGCGCGAGATCGACCATGCGCAACACATTCGCCAGCGCCTGCTCACCCGTTGGCCATATCGCGACACCCGCGTGCGCGCGCACCGCGCTCAACAAGCGCGTGATGGTCTCGGCGATTGGGCGGCGGTTGCGGTAACGATGTAACTCGCCCAGCAACGCTAGCGCTTGCGCCACCTGTGCTTCGAATGGTTTGACCTCATCGTCCGCCTCCATCGGCCGCAACGGGTGCAAGCGGCGCAACTGCCCCTCCACGCCGGGCCGGCGCCATGCCAACAAGGCGTCATCGCCGAGCGCGAACAACGGCCCTCGTAATGAGGCGAACACGCGCAGCTCATCATCCGGCCATTCAATCGCGGCCAGCGCATTACGCACCGCCAGCACTTCTTCGCGATCGTGGAACGAGCGTCCGCCCACCAGCATGTGTGGCACCCGCCGTGTTTCAAGCGCACGCACATAAGGCCGGGTGATGTCTTCGTTATAGGACTTAAATCGGCGAAACAAAATACAGATATGCCGCGGCCTGATCGGCACCTGCTCGCCGCCTTCCTCCAGTTGCCAACTGCTCTCGTTTACCAGCCAGTCGACAAACGCACCTACCGCATCGGGGAACGAGCGACTGATAGTCCACTTGAATATTTTGCCGTAATCACCGTATGGCTGAGGCACTGGCAACGCGATCACCGATGGCCGATCCTCGCGCGGCGCACGCCAGGCCTCCAGCGGCACGTACTGAGCCTGGCCGGTGCCACGCATGGTGCTATCGAAAGCCGCATTAACGAACGACTGCAGCGCTGGCAGGCAACGGAAGTTGGTACTTAAGTACAACAACTGCGCACCGTGGCGACACATCATGGTCTTGATCTGTTCGTACAGTTGCACATCCGCCCGCCGAAAGCGGTAAATGGATTGCTTGGGATCGCCCACCAAAAACAGCTTGCCCGCGCGCGGTATGGCTTCGCGCCAGTCCGTTTGAAGCGGGTCTTGCGCGGCCATCAACAACAATATCTCGGCCTGCAGCGGATCGGTGTCCTGAAACTCATCAACAAAAAAATGGGTAAAGCGTTGTTGCACATCCTCGCGCACCTGTGCGGATCCGCGCAGCAAATCGCGGGTGCGAATCAGCAAATCCAGAAAGTCCAGGCGGCCGGATTCGCGCTTTAGTTGCTCGTAGCGTTGCACCACCGGCTGCAACTCCTCACGCAGCAACGGGGCCAGATCCTGCTCGCACTGCTCAAGGTACTGCTCCAGCCCTTCAAGCGTGCGGGCGCGCATCTTCAGCACTTCGTCACGATCAAGACTGGCGAAGCGCGTATGACGGAAGCCTCGCCAATGCCAGTGAAAACGGCGCTTGTTCTTGAGTAGGTCGCGCAGCATGGCTTCCAGCCCATCGTAGTCTCGCTCACGATCGCGCTCAAGCAGGCGCACTTCGGACACGAACAACGCAAGCTCGCCGAGGTTTCGCGCCAGATAATCGTCCTCGCGGGAGGCCTCACCCGCGAGTTTGCCCAATGCCTCCAGCTCACTCATCAGGCGATCGGCCGTTTGTTCGCGGTCGAACTTGGGGCGCGTCCAGGGCGCTGGGAAGTCGCGGTGATCGATCAGGTTGGCGGCCGCCGAGCGCAAACTTTCTCGGGGACCACTTGCCCCCGGGCCAGCCGCACGTCGGCGCAAGACGCGGCGCACACCCTCAGGTGGGTTGGCCACGACTTGCTCGAACCAGCCGGAAAATGCCTGCTCGATCAGCAAGCGGCTACGATCCTCAGGCGACACATCAAACAGCACATCAACGCCTGCTTCGACCGGACGCTCACGCAGCAGATCCGCACAGAACGCGTGGATGGTATTGATGCGGGCCAGCTCTAACTGCGACAGCGCACCGCGCAGACGTTCACGCTGCGCTGGTGGTGCATCGGCGCCCGCGCGCTCCAACTCGCTGCGCAATCGCAGCTTCATCTCCCCTGCTGCTTTCTCGGTAAACGTGAGCGCTACCATTTGATCTAGGCGCGCCTTGCCGGCCTGGATAAGCGCCACCATGCGACCGACCAAGGCCGTAGTCTTGCCCGTGCCGGCGGCTGCCTCCACAAACAGCGTAGTATCCAGGTCGCTGAGAATACGATCGCGCGCGGCCTGATCCGAGGGCAGCGCCTTGCCAACGTTCACGGTGTGCCTCGCAGTCGGCGCACCGGCTCAAGTTCCGCCGCGGGTTTACGCGCCACCCGCATCTCTTCGTACGGGCCGCACACCACCTTAAAGTCACACCACTGGCAACGCCGTTCTTGCGGGGCCGCGGGCAAAAATGGTTCGGCCATTGCCGTACCTATGGTGTCGGCGAGCATCTGCGCCGCCAACCGTGCATCGCCATCCAGCTCGACGGAACGCTCACCGAACGCGCCTCGAGAAGTGCAGTAATACAGTCGTCCAGCCTCCACCGGCTGCTGCATCATTTTTTCGGCCGCGAGCGCGTACAACACCGGTTGCAGGTGTTCGCCGCCACCGATAATCTGGCCTTTCTTACTAACATCCTTGCCGGTTTTGTAATCCGTCACACGCACCCGGCCGTCGCCGTGCACCTCCACCAGATCGATCGACCCGCGTAAACTGATGCCACAATCCAGATCCACTGCCCCGGGGATGGAATGCGGGTCGCGGCCTTCGTGGCCCGGGAGACCGAAGGCCAGCTCGAAACGATGAGGCACGTACCCGGTGCTGTCCTCGCAGCCCAGACGCAACCACTCACGTAAGTCTGCGCGAATCAGCGCAATAGCATCTTCCCACACCCGCTCGATTGCCGGGGCAAGGTCATCTTTGTATTCGCCAGCCACCTCGCCCAGAACCTCTTCAAGCACCTCGTGGGCGCGATCGACAATGCCCTTGTTGATAGGCAGCAGGCGCAGTTGTGAGAGCCGCACAGACAGCCTGAATTGCACCTCGTGCACCATCGAGCCACGTTGCAGCGGGTCCATCTCATCGATGTACTGCGGCACCTCCCGTACCGACAGGCGGTGCACCGCGTAGAGCAGAAATCGGTAAGGGCAGGCCGCATAGGTTTGTAGCGCCGTGGCGGAGAAGCTGCGCGAGCGTAGATCGTGATGCGCCATCACCTCGCGCGCTTCGGCGAGCTGCGGATGCACAAGGCCATCGGCGGGGGTCCAGCGACGCAACCAGCGACGGGCACGGAAACGCAACGCTCGCCCAAGATGCGGATTGACCGAGAGCAAATAGCGCGCGGTGCCCACCGCCTCCTGCGCAGGCAAGTGCAACAATCGCTCCAGCAACGCCAGATCGTGCTCCGCATCGTCGATGGCCTGCGCCGGGCTGCTAGGCGCTGGCCAGCCGATCCGGGCCTCGCCCGCAGCTTCTGCGCGGGCCGCAAGCTCGCCGAAATCCGGCAGCCGTCCCTCCGCCGCACGCAGCGCCTCCAACGTATAGAACGACGCCACGCGCGGGCGCGACTGATCAATATCCACCCGCGGGTACGACAGAAACACCCGTTCGCTCGCGCATCCCAGCGCCAGCTTAAGCGCTAGACGCTCGTGTGCCACGCGGGTTTGATTAGTTGCCAGCCCCGGGTCCAATTGGGCGCGGGCGCGATCAAGCAAGATCGGCTCTTCGGCGATTTTGTGTGGGAACAGCTTCTCGGCCAGCCCAGGCACAAACACCACATCAAAGCTCATCCCGCGCACGGCCTCGACCGGCCCAATACTCACGCGGCCGTAGCGGGCCCCGGACGGCGCCTCGGTTAGCTCCAGCAACTTGGCGCTGAGCACCAGCACTACTTCGGTGAGGTTGACCGGGCCGACGTCGCGCATGGGCACCAACTCCGCCAACACGGCGAGCACCCGTTGCGGGCGTCGCAGTGCACGGGTGGCCAGCGCCGACAGCAAGTCCAACCATTCGCCCCAGCCAGCCTGCACCGGCAACGCGGCCAGGGCGCCGATGAGCGGCATTGCGAAACCGCTGAAGTGCTCAAGGTCTTCCAACGCCGCCGCCAACGATTCGCCTTTCTCGTGCCCTTCGCGCAGGGCCTCTTCCAACTGCTTGCGCAGCTGGCTTTTCAGGCCCTCCAGACGACGCGCCCACCGCGCTTGCCCGCCGATCACGGAGGCCTCAATCAGCAGACGCTCCCAGCGGCGCGGCGCGCGCAGCGTTCCGTGCCGTACCGGGGGATCCGGATCGCCAGAAGCCAGCGCCGGCCTGGCAGCACTATCAAGCGTGGGCGGCTTCGGTGCACGCATCACCTCGCTCAAATGCTGCTCGTCACGCAACTGCTCCGCCACCGGGCGGTTGAGAAACTCCTCATCCGACGGCACCCAGCGAGCCTCAGCCGCCGGGGCAGGCGGCGGTTGGCCATCCTCATCCGCATCCGGCAACTCGCCAATCGACAAATACTCGGAAAACCGGTTGGCCGACAGTCCGTCCATCGCGCAATTGAGCAACGCCAGAAACGCGCGACCGGCCGGGTCCGGGCGTAACACGCCACGGGAGAACACGCACGGTATCTGCGCGCGGTTCAGCGCCTCCAGCAGGTGCGATCGGTACTGCTCTGGGGAGCGCAGCACAATGGCGATGCGGTCAAACGGTTTGCCTTCGCCCGCTAAGCGCAGGATACGTCGGGCGATCTCCACGCACTCACGGCTCTCGCCTGGCGCGGAGAACACATCAAGCGCCGGGCCTGGCCCGATGTCGCCAGCGACCCCATCAGCATTGCCCTCGCCGTGGTCGTCTCCGGCCTTGTCGTTGGTATCCTCGTTGGGATGGCGGCGGTCGATGGTCTCAGGCGAATGGCTGGCGACAAGATCGGTCGGTTCATCTTCATCTGAGGCCGTCTCACTGACAAGCGTTGAGGTCGAACCCGACCGAGGCTCACTGGTGGAGGGCTCCGCGAACATGTCCAGGGTACCGCCATCCTCGGCCGCAAAGGTCTCAGCCGGCACGGGGGAGCTTGCGAGCATTGGCGGCGCGGTTGAAGCTGGAGAGGTGACCGGTGCCGCGGGGAATACGCCATCACCAGGGGCCTCTGCCTTTGACTGGCCTGCGAAATCGGTCTGAACCTCGAATAGCCGTCGCTGCAATCGTCCAAGCAGGGCCTGAGCCGGCGATTGCGCTGTCGCCCCCCCGGCGGGCTCAGGGGCGGTAGCAGTATCTTCGAGAGCCAATGCGTCGGTATCGAGCTGCGTCTGCTCGAGGTCCCTCAGTGCATCGAGGCTAAGCTGATCGCCGGCGGGCACGGTCACGATGGCATCCGGGCACTGCGCCAACAGCGCACGAACCAACTGCGCTTCCAGGCGCGAGTGCAACGGCACGTCGAGCACTGCCATCGGCAGGCCGACCAGCGGATGGGCAGGGGAGGCCGCCTGTAGCGACGACAGCGCCGCGCGGAACACGCCGGGCCGATCGGTAAGACCGGCTTCGGTCAGGGTCTGTTGGTAGGCGGTACTCAAACAAGCCAGATCCGGATCCTGCTCGGCCAGACGGTCTGCATCCACGTCCATCAAACGCAGCTCTTCAATGACCCGCAGAATCGCTCGTGCAAAACCGGGGCCACCGCTTACCGACGTGTAGCGGCCCAACCGGCGCGCCTGCGCGACGCGGTCGATGGTGCGTGCCGCAACGGCTCGTGCACCGAAGCGACCCAGTGGAACTGTGTCCTGTTCGGTGAGCAATGGGGCCGCCATTCCGGCGGCCAGTTGGTTGAGGGTAGTGCGATGCCAGCCAAAGGCTGCGGGATATGGGTCCAGGGCATCGCGCACTAGCGCGCTTGCGGCATCCAGCGAAGCCCCAATGACCAGTACCTCGGTAGCCGGCGCCTGCCTGCGCAACCATAGGTGCGCGCGATGCAGGCGTGATTGAGCGCTGCTGGAAATCAGCACAGGCGTATTTGTCATAAGTATCAGCGGCCTCCCCCAGGCGATGATACGTCCTCGCGGCGCGGCACCTGCCAGCATGCCGCGACATCACGAGCGACACGAACCCTTATCCGGCCAGATTGTCTCGGATAGTAGATAAGGCGCTAATTTTGCACGAAAACAAAAACAATTGGTCGCGTGATTTTCAGTCAGTAGCCACCACCGCAGGCTAAGGGAATTCCCGAATGCGATTAGGGCGGCCCCTCAGCAATGTTTTCTCCGCAGATGTAGAGACTTAGGGAACTAATATGAGAAAATGTGACACAAACCACATACAACTAACTAGAAAAATAAGATATTTATGTCAACACGAATTCCACTTACCCGAGATCGCATGATGCAAATGATCGATCACCACGTCCGCATACGCGGCCTGCGCGACAGGAAGTCGGCCACCGCAAACGCGGAAAGCGCGCGCCTTTGGGTTGGCGCATTTCCATCACAGGATATGCCCAGCACCCGAGCTCGCAATAGCAATCGCAAACGCAAGAACCACACCCGTGATGCACTCAAGGCCAGCGTTAAACTGACCGGCCACGCCTTCGAGCTGGTTGAGAACAACACTGGCTACGATCCCTACGATCGCGGCGGCAATCTGCGCTGAGCGCTAGCGAGCCCGAGCACGCATTCACTCACGCCGCACTGGCGTGAGACCCATCCGCTTCGCCACTATCCGGTCCCGGCGGTTGTCCCAACACTAATTCCTGCCCTGGTCGGGCGGCGACTTTATCCCCTGGCAAAATAATCCCCATCAGGTTTAGCGGGTCGGCGGCCGCAACCTGCACCTGAGCCAGGTCAGCCCCGATGCGGCGCATTTCCCGCAACAACGGTGTGGCCTCCGGCAACGCGAATTGCTCGCCCGCGAAGCCGCTGACAAAACGCCCACCGCGCACTTCACCGCGCGCCTCCATCCGCCAGTACACGCGTATCAGCTCGCGCCAGGATGGAATCATGCTCTCCCGCTCAAGCACCTTGCGAAACACCACACCGTAACGACGCAACAGCGCGCTCGCGATGCTCTGCACTGCAGCCTCCTCGCTGGTGGCGGCGCCGGGCGCGCGCACCAGCACCCAGCGGCCGGCCGCATCAGGCGCAGCCTGTGCCCGGCGCCCGGTGCCCGCGCGCCGACCGCGGGTGCTGAGCAAGCTGCGGATGCCAGCGAAGGTATCGCAGGTGACCATGCCCCAGGCCACCAGCTCGGCCAGCCCAGCGCGGACGTCGCCGGCCACCAGTTCACTCGCTTCACACAGATCGTCCATGAAC
>CBDUQI010000185.1:0-11996 GCA_965369325.1 uncultured Gammaproteobacteria bacterium | reverse complement strand
ATCAATCGGTTTTTGCGTCGCCGACAGCCCGATGCGCAGCACTCGCGCGCTGTGCAGCGCCTGCAAACGCTCGAGGCTCAGCGCCAGATGGGCGCCACGTTTGTTGCCCGCCAGCGCGTGGATCTCATCCACGATCACTGTGCGCACCGTAGATAACATCGTGCGCCCGCCCTCGGAGGTGAGCAGGATGTAGAGTGACTCGGGCGTGCTCACCAGGATATGCGGCGGACGGCGCAACATCCGCTGGCGCTCGCTGGAGGGGGTGTCGCCGGTGCGCACAGCCACCGTAATCTCCAGCGGATGGCCGTCCTGCGCGGCCTGCGCCGCAATACCTGCCAGTGGCTCGCGGAGGTTCTTTTCTATGTCGTTGGACAGTGCCTTGAGCGGGGAGATGTACAAAATGCGCGTTTGATCGGCCAGCGGATAGTGCACGGATTCGCGCACCAGCGCATCAATCACCGCCAAAAACGCGGCCAGTGTCTTACCCGACCCGGTAGGGGCCGCCAGCAGTGTATTGCGCCCGCTGCCGATGGACGGCCAAGATTGCGCCTGCACCGGCGTTGGCTGGCCGAACGCACCATCGAACCAGCGCTGCACGGCCGGGTGAAACTGATTGAGCGACATGCGTCCAAGCATAACCAAAACTGAGTGGATATACAGTGCTTGGCAGGAATTCGCGTGCGCAAAAGCGCGGCCGCCCGGCGGCCCGGCAGATCAGGTGAGTTCGCGAGGCGGCGGCACCCAACGCCAGTACCAGAGCAGCAAAAAGCCGAATAGCATGCCGCCCAGATGCGCAAAATGCGCGAAAATCGGCTTTGGCGCGGTTACGCCCAGCCACAACTCCAGCACGCCATAGATCAGCACCATGTACTTCACCCGGATCTGAAGTGGCGGGAACAGCCTGAGGATATCGTTGGGGTACATCAGGCCAAAACCCAGCAGCAGACCAAAAATGCCCCCGGAGGCGCCGATGGTGGGTGAGTAACCCGCGCCGACCACAACCCACTGCACAATGCCCGCCCCCACCACACAAACCATAAAGTACGTTGCAAAACGAGCGGTGCCCCATTGTTGCTCCAGCTCCCGCCCGAACACCCACAAACCAAACATGTTCAGCCCCAGGTGCACAAAATCGGCGTGTAGGAAGCCGTAGGTGAGCAGTTGCCACAGGTGAAAGTCCGGCAACTTGCCCGCCGTGTGCCGCGGCCACAGCGCAAAGTGCTTGACCAACGGCAGGTCGAACGCGTGCTCCAGCGCGAACAGCCCCGTATTGATGACCATCAGCGCCAGCACCACCGCCGGCACAGCACCGGTAAAAACACTGTAGGGAGAGTGGTTTTTCATCGCATTTCGTACACGTGCACCATCGCAAAGTACCGATCAAATTGGCGCAAGTGGCGCCGGACGGTAATTTGGGCGTTACAATACGTCAAAGCGGTAGTTAATGAGCAAAGGAGTTACGCCAATGGCGAGCGATTTCAGCGTGGTTTTTGGCAACAACCGGCACTTTGGGGATCAGACCGGTCTGTTCGACAACGAGGACGATGCTGCCCAGTTCGTCGGACGCCACGAGTCGTTTGCGTTCGATGCCCCGGGCGTAGACAGCAACCAGCCCGGCATTGTGCAGTGCAGGAGCTTTCAAGTGAGCTTCCGGCGCAACGCGGTGCGCGTTAACGGCGTGGAACTGCCATTCGCGCTCACTGCCAGCATCGAGCGCGAATGGAAGGCACAGATAGCCGTGATACCGGCCGGCACACTTAAAGCCAGCGGGAATACGCTGGAGATTGAGTCGCGCACGCGGATGGGCGAAACCGACGGCAATCTTGACGATTTCTTGATCGGTAGCGCGGTCGTCACGTATCGCACCTGAGCCTTCGCTGCGGCCGCTGCCCCGTGATTCACGCGGGCAGTATCGGCCAAAAAACCACTAAAATCTTTTGGGGAACGATGGCGCCGGCTGCGCGTCTCCCAGAGTTACACCTGGGCGCAGGAGACAATCGCGAGATACTACGCAGCGCTCTACGCGGCCGCATCCTGCGGCTGTTGCATCCAGCTTGGGTACGGGTGGCCGTCGGGCAGCTTCACGTCGCTAACCAGCCCAATGCGCGAAAGCCCACAAATTACCCACCAGGAAAGATCCATGCCGCCGTTCAGGGCGTGCTTGGCGCTGGCCGGGTGCATGTGATGGCTGTTATGGAATGAATCGCCGTTGGTTAACCACCCCAGCGCTGCCACATCGCGCGACTTGTCGCGGGCCTTCTCATCGGCCACGCCAAAGGCTTCCCAGTGACACACAGAGTTAATGAACCAGCTGGTGTTGTTCTGCAGAACATGCATCGCCCATAGCCAGATGATGCCGTTCCACTGCGCAACCCACCAGGCCAGGGCCAATTGCGCCACAAACAGCGCCGGAATTACCAGCGGTGTATCCAGCAGCACCATAAACGGCTCTTTCATGAGGTCTTTTTTGCACATCTTGCGCCATTTTGGCTCAAGCTTGCCACGCAGCCGTTGTAGATCATTCAGGAAGTAACGCAACTGCAGGGCAAAGCCGGAAATGGCCAGCAGAAACGAGACCAACGGGTTCTTAGTGTGGAACAGCCAGCCCGAGTGAGCGAACCAGAAGCCCTCATTGGTACTGTGTGGGTCGCCCTTGCGATCTGAGAACGCATGATGAATGCGATGCAGGCCCACCCACAGAATCGGCGAGCCTGCGTGCATCGCCGAGAACAAGGTGAGCAAGTTGCGGATAATCGGGTGCGCCTTGTAAGAGCGATGGGTCAGCAACCGATGGTAGCCCGCGGTATTACCAAGGCTCATCAAGACTGCGACCAAAACAAAAAACGCGACGTGTGCTGCTAGTTCCATTGGATTTATCTTATGTTGGTGTTAGCGCCGGTTGAGCGGCGTGCTGGACGGGCCCGCCCGCGCAAGCAATGCTGGCCGGCATTGCCCTGCTCCCGGTGTTCGTGGCCGGGTAACTTAGCACCCGGCGCTTTTTTGGGTCAATGTGCCGGTTCACGCCTGGACGAAATCGCGGCGCCTTACCGTTGGCTAATAAACTGCGATATTGTCAAATGCGGCGCTGGTATTGTCGGTGGCCAAGCCCACCTTGCCGCTGGCAAAAGTGGAATCGATTACCGGAGCGCTCTCAACACCGTCCACGCTCATGCGAATCCGCGCGCCCTCAAAATTCAGGCCTACCATATAGCTCTTACCAGGCGCCAGCGGCTCAATTGCCACGCTGGCCGGCAGGGCCGTCAGCACGCTGTCCTGGACACGAAACAGTCGGGCCGCTCCCGCGGTCAGAATAGCCGCGTAATAATTTTGGCCATCGTTGCTCACGCGGCCCGCCAGGCCCAGCTTCTTATCGCCGCCCAGGTAAGTGACTTTGCCCACTACGTTGTAGTTTGCGCGCGGCTGCCCACCGATCGCCAGATGCCGGCCACGCACTTCGCTCTGCACGAAGGCCCCGGACTGTACATCCCAGTTGCCACCGGTAGTGCTCCAGCCGTTAGCGATCGGGCGATTGAACCTACTGACCTGCTTCAGCGGCTCATCCACACGAAGTTGTTGATTGATCTGCACATCGGTCAACTGCGAGCGAATGCCGCTAGGCCAGGCGATATTCACGGCCTCAACCACCGTATCGGTGCCCAGACCAAAGTGCAGTTCGCGCGGCCCAGAAGCCGAGAAGCAGCGACCAGCGCGCATATCCCGATGGATGCTGCGAGTGCCACCCGCACTTTGCACCACCACTTCAACGCGCGCGCCGATCGCCTCAAGGTTGCTCACGGTGCCATGTAACTGCAGCGACAACCAGTTGTTGGCGTTACCACCATCGTTGCGGAAAAATCGGTTAGGTTCGGTGCTGTGCACGGTCGGCGCAATAATCTCGGTGCCACCTTTGATCATCGGCAGATCAAGGTCACCGTCTTTGTCGAAATCGGTGAACGTGATCGCATGCCCGCGATACGGGTACACCGGCTCACAGGCCGAGCCACCGGCCAATGCATCGGAGTGAATCGCGTGCGGATCGTGCTTGTCTCCGTGGCTCATCCCTTCCGGGGCAATGTAGCCGGGCGCGCGGTTTTCGAAATTGGCGGGCTCAACGCAGCTCGGGTCTTCAGGGGCCGGGTAGTCGAACAACGAAGAGGCGTTGCGGAAACTAACCTCGCCGGCCAGCCCGGTCTCGTTGATCCACAACTGATCGGCCTCGCCTGAGTTCGGGCCGCCGTTAGCCATGACGAGGTCTTCATATCCATCGTTGTTCAGATCGCCAATCTGGCAGCCCATGGTGGCCGGGGGCAGGGTGAAACCCGCCTCGGTGGCCTGGTTGGAGAAAGTCCAGTCGCCCTGGTTAATCAGCACCGCATGGGTGCTCTGATTGTTAAAGCGCTGCGCGGCGAAGACAAAGACATCCATGAGGCCATCGTTGTTAAAGTCCGCCGGCGCGCTGGCCCAGCTGCGATCACCGACACCTTCGGCCTGCTCATCAAACGGCATCTCGACAAACGTGCCATCACGGTTGTTGCGGAAAAAGCGAAAGTCGTGGTCTGACTCCTGCTTAAATGTCTCGATGGGGACAAAAACGTCAATCCAGCCGTCGTTGTCAAAATCGCCCCAGGACGCCGTTTTGGTCGAGCGTGAAGCACTGAGGCCACTGGCTACTGAGACGTCGGTAAAGCTGCCACTGCCATCGTTGCGGAATAGCGAGTCCTGCCATCCGCGCCCATCCGGGCGATCGATTGTCGTGCTGACTATCTTGGAGGCGACCCATAGGTCGATATCACCGTCACGATCGTAGTCCACCCAGGCGGCCGACAGTGATGCGGTGGGAATCCACTCGCCATCTTCATCTTTGGGCCCGCGCACAGCGGCCGCTTCGGACACGTCGGTAAACGTGCCGTCGCCGTTGTTGCGGAACAGATAATCCAGACCCACGACTTCCTGACCACCTGTGGCCAGAAACAAATCGGGGTCGCCATCGGCATCGTAATCCCCTGCGGTGGCGCCAAATACAGGTTGCCCCTGTACCAGAACAGGCCCCTTCTCGAACTGGAAGTTGCCCTGCTCGTCCGGGCCTAGGTTCCAGACAATCAGGCTCTCATCGTTGCCAAGAATCGCCTTGCTGGTATTGCCGATGTAGAAATCGACCCAGCCATCGCCGTTGAAATCTGCGGCGACCTGCGCGCGTCCGTGAGACAGCCGGTCCTGAAAACCGATCTGAAGGGCTATATCGACCAGTGCCGGATCAGCGCTCTCGCCTGCGGTGGCAGTGACGCTCACCACGCCCACTGAAGCGGCCAGCACTGCGGTGAGTACAGCGATGCCGTTGATGGCAGGAACTGTTGGTTTCATCCTTTTACCTCGAACCTGAGCTAACCGCGCCAGAATGCTGCGTCAATGCCAAGCCCCGAGGCGCGGGGTAGTGAACAAGGCCCGGCCCGCACGAGGCGAACCGGGCTACCGTCATTGTAGTCTACTCGCTGATGCTGAGCGAAAGGCCCACCAACGTCGAGTGATTGCGGTGGCTGACCGTACCTGCGTCGAAGTCACCCAAACGGGCACCCCATTTGGTCACCCCAGCCGGGGCCGCACCCGTAAGAATGGTCTGCACCGTCTTGGTCTGACCCGGCGCCAGCGTGATGGAGCGGGCAACGCCCGGCACTTCGCCACTCAACGACACCTGAGCCAGCCACACATCACGAGTCTGCTCCACATCGGTGTGGTTGGTGATGAGGATAGTGCTGGTCGCCTGCGCCCCTTCAACAATCGCCCGGAACTTCGGCTGCAAATCAGCGGTGACCTGCGGCTCAACAATGTCCAGTGTCTGGTTCGGGGTCACGAACAGCAGCTCCTGAGTCACACCGCTTGGAAAGGTGGCCACGATATCCGCCGCCGGCACCGCCTTCAGGCCATAGTGCACCTGGTTGGTGTGGGTGGACATGAAGCTGGAACCGCCGTCGACCTCGCGGATCAACGTCACGCCGCCCGAGGTAAGATTGATGCGGGTACCAATACCATCGCGGTTGCCCAGCGTGCCACGCACGTTCACTTTCATCCAGCCGTTCTGGTTGGAGTTAATCATGTTGTTGCGGTACAGCGAGTGCATGCCGTGCAGGTTGTTCAGGTGCAGATCCATATCGCCGTCGTTGTCGATATCCGATGCCGCCACACCGCGATAGTAACGCGAATGGGCCACGCCAAGCTGCGTGTGCAGCTCACCAAACACACCCAGGGTGTTGGTCTGGTTGCGGAACAGGTAACACGGGTTGAGCTGCTGGTAGTTCTCCCCTTCAAAGAATCCCGGGTAGATGTCCTGCGGCGCACCACCGTTACATACCACCAGATCTTCCCAGGCATCACCATCCAGGTCGAAGAAGCCGTTGCCCCAGGAGACCAGTCCCAGGCCACCGTAATCTTCTACGTCATCAACCTGCACGCCCAGGGCGCCGGCTGATTCGGTAAACGTACCGTCGCCATTGTTCACGGCAAGCTCGTTGGCACCGGCATCACTCATGTAGTAGTCAAAGTGTCCATCGCGGTTAAGATCGCCAACCGCGATGCCCATGCCGGCCTGCGAGTAGTCAAAGCCGGAGCTGGCGCTCACGTCGGTAAAAATCCAGCCACCGTTGCCGTCGGAACCGTCGTTGCGGAACAGGCGATTGGGCACGGAGCGCACCAGACCGAAGTCGTTGACCACCATCAGATCGGCATCACCGTCGTTGTCATAGTCCGACCAGGTGGAGGCCAGCTGACAGCCGGCTTTGGCCAGCACACCGCTCAGCTCAATACCGGTGGCAGGTGCGATGTCCGTAAAGGTGCCGTCACCGTTGTTCATCCATAGGTAATCACCAAAGCAGCCCGGCGGAGGGCCTGGCTCGGGTGGGTCTGGCGGCACAGTGCCGGGACCGCCCACGTGGTTACCTGCATAAAGATCCAGGTAGCCGTCATTGTTGAAGTCACCCCAGGTGGTGCTGGCCGTGTTGCGCTCGCCGTCGCTGTCCAACCCCACGGCTGCGGTGGAATCGACAAAGCTGAGGCTGCCATTTTCGATCAACATGTTCTTGAAGAACATGTTCTGGCCGAACACACCAATGTGCAGATCCTGGTCGCCATCGTTGTCGTAGTCGGCCGCCGAGATGCTTTGCGATTTGGCCGAGCATGCAGCAGCGCCGCCCGCATCGGTCAGCTCGGTGAACGCGCCGGTGCCGTCATTCAGCAGCAGACGGTTACAGCCGGTTCCCTGAATCAAAAACAGATCATCATCACCGTCGTTGTCAACGTCGATAAAGCCTGCGCCGGCGCCAATCGGCATCGGCAGATCGGTCGCAACGTGCTCGTGCTGCGCACCAGATGATGCAGTAATGTCAACAAACGCCTGCGCGCCTGCGACTTGCGGCAACACAACCAATGGCAGTGTGCCCACGATCAATCCTACTGTTTTGTATCTCATTATTCTTACCCCAATGAGCGAGGCCGAAGGGGGAGACACTCACTCCCCCTTGAGCCTTTTCAACTTATTCCGGATCCAATTCAATAATCGGGCGAATCACAACGTTGGTCTTAAGCGATGCCGTACCCGCGTTACCGCGGCGGATCAGCGCCTGACTGGACATGGTGGTCGCCCCTGCGCCCACCGCAGGCACAGCAATCGTTTTACTGATGTTGCCGGCAGCATCCGCTGTGCCAACCGCAATCAACTTGGGATTGAGGATGTCGGTGCACAGCCCACCCAGCGCGGCATAGCAATTACCAGAGTCAGTCGTGCCCGCAACACCGGCCAGTACATAGGCCGTCTCATTGGCACGCAAGCCGTTGATAGTCAGTTCAACCGTCTGTCCACGTACCAGCGGTCCGTGGTCGAAAGGCTGTACTGGGCTAACGGTAATCTGCTGGTTTACAGCAACGTTGGACACAACCGTGGCGAAACCGTTAGTCCATTCGACCAACACCTGATCAACATCGGCGGCAGAACCAAGACCAAAGTGGGCCAACAACTCGCCGTGACCGAGGAAGTTACTGCCAGCGTTCATGGTGACATGACGCGGATTGCCGTTCTCATCGCCCACGCGGGCTCGCACGATAGCGCCTAGGCCATGCGGTGCGAGGTTATCGAAACCACTGGTGTCCAGATTCACTTTGAGCCAACTGGCATCTGCTGGTGTCGCACCATCGACAACATCGTTCCGCATCAACATCAAATCGCCGGCCGCCGCCTGCAGATGTGCATACTCGGTGCCTTCGTACTCGATGGTGTTTGAGGTGATCACGATGTCCATGTCACCATCCAGATCGTAGTCGAACTGGTACAGGCCACGGCCCTGCAGACGGTGCTCCAGACCCCAGTCCAACGCAACCTCAGTGAAGGTGGCATCGCCGTTGTTGTGAAACACGCGGGTGTGATCGTCGTAGAACTGCTCGCCGGTGATCGGATCGAGCCCGTCGGGGTCTACCGACAGGGTCACGGTCCAACCGTTGGTGTGAGCAATGTCCACCCAACCATCGTGGTCGAAATCGACCGCAGCAGCGCCCCAGCCCCAACCGCCATCACGGGTGCCGCTGGGATTAGTCCCTGCTGCGCCCGGCAGTTCCTGGAAGTTGTGGTTACCCTGGTTCATGTAGATGCGGTTGCCGTTCGGGCCCTGCTGCAGGTACGCCGGATCGATCGCAGTGATGAACCAGTCGGGCAGACCATCGCGATTGAAATCGCCCAGCGTCGTGCCCATGCCGTTGTGAATCTTGTTTGATCCCCAAATGGCATTTTTCGTGAACGTGCCATCGCGGTTGTTCACAAAGTAGTTAGACGTGCCAAAGTCGCCTGCAACCAGCAGCTCTGGATAACGATCTCCGTTCATGTCGGCGAAAATCGCACCGAAACCACGAACCGCAATATCAAACACGCCGGCGGATACCGTCACGTCCGAGAACGTGCCATCGCAATTGTTGCGGAACAGCGAGGTCTGGTTGGTGATGTGCGGGTTGGCGTTGCTGTGCCAGCCACCCATCCACAAATCAAGACAGCCGTCGAGGTCGTAGTCGCCGAAGGTGGCGCTGTAACCATCGAAGGCCGCATCCGTACCGGTGCTGTTGTAAGCAACGCCCGCGGCCAACGCGACATTGCTAAAGGTGCCATTGCCGTTGTTGCGATACAGCTTGTTGCCACCGCCTTTGGGGTCGTCGCTCATGTCGCCCATGCTGGTGACAAAAATGTCAGTCCAGCCATCGTCGTCATAATCGACTGCCGCAGCGCCGGTGCCACGATACAAATCGGTCAACCCCCAGGCCGCCGCGTTCTGCGAGAACGTGCCATCCTGATCGTTGATAAACAAACGGTCGGTGGTGTCGCCACCGCCGATTACAAACAGGTCGGGATAGCCGTCGTTGTTAAAATCGCCAACGACGCCCCCGCCATGCATTCGGTCTCCTGGGGTGCCAGCGGACATCGCATACTTAAATGTGACGCCAGCGCTTGCGGTCTGATCGCTGAATCCGGGTGTCGCGGCACTGATTACAGCGCTCGACAGGGCTAAACTAACAGCGATGGCCAGCACACTTGCGCGACTCGGCTTCCTGCCCGCTGCGGAGGACATAAGGTGGGCTACCATTTCACTCCCCTTCTATTGGTTAGGGTTTCTGATTACTACTGGTGAAGATTTGTCTTGTTATTGTTGATGGATCTCCCGGCAAGTCTGTACGCCCACCTTGGATCCAAGGTCATAGTACCGCAGCGGCGGCGTGGATCAAGGGGGGGCAGGCAATGTTTCCATTTATGTCAAATACTTACGTAGCAATCACGCTCAACAATTTGTCTAAACACCGTAAAATCAGCGTTTTGTCTAGTCTAAAGCGGCTTCCCCACAACAATTCGCTCATGTCTGGGACACACGCACTCTGGCGCAGGCGAAAGGGAGGGGGCGACTTGTGATTCGTGGAACCGCGTAAAGAGCATCTACTATCACTGCCCGGGTGTCGAAATACTTTACACATGCGTGACCTGGCCAGAAATTGATGCGCGTGGGCGCAAAAAATGCACTTATAATTCAGCTAATTACCCGCATGGCATGGCAATTGCATCCCTGCTCAGACGATTCGATAATAAGATCGGCGTATGACGTGGCGCCGATACAAAAATTTTATAAGAACAGGAATTTGGCTGTGAATATCAAGACTCGACTCCTTGGGCTATGTGCCTTGGTGGTCTCGCTCAACGCGGCACCGGCAATGGGTGTGGCGATTCTATCCAGCGATTTTGACCTTCAGGGTTCATCTGCCGGGCAAAACCGTGTCACGCCGGACGACACAGTTTCCTTTACCGTCGATGCCCGCGGCTATTCCGATGTGTCGCTGTCGCTGGACTTCCAGGGCGTTAACACAGAAAACGGTGACCGCTTCTTTATCTACGCCGACGGCGTCGCACTGCATAATAATGGCGGCATCCGCCTGGGCAGCACCTTCGACCTCACCTCGTTCATCGTCGATCTGGCGAGCCTGGACAATATGGTGTTTGAACTGGTGTTCCAGATTGCAACCAACAAGAACAACGAGAGCCTGCAGGTTCGCGATATGGTGGTGCGCGGCAACCGCCTAACGACCGTAGCCGAGCCGACTTCCCTGGCCATCATGGGCCTGGGTCTGCTGGTGCTGGGTGTTAGCCGTCGCCGGCGCGGGTAGCCACAACACAAACATTACGTTTGCGAACGGGCCGGCTCTCAGGAGCCGGCCCGTTTTGTTTGCGCCAGCTACTGTTCAGACGACAAGGTGTGCAGGAAAGCGATGATTTGCTCAGCCTGCTCCGCGGTTAAACTCAGCGGGTTAAGCTCCTGATGCCCCAGCCGCCCCTGCGGTGGCGCCAGATAATGAGCAAGCACTTGTTGCAGACTGTCGAAACGGCCATCGTGCATGTATGGGCCAGTCTGGGCGACTTCCCGCAGCCCGGGCACCTTAAAGGCACCGGGCAGTTCCTCGCCAGTGCTCTTCATGAACACCAGCTCTGCGCATGACGCCTCGTCGGCATCGCTGTACTCGCCCATGCAGTTGAACGGGTCAAGGAATACCGCCTGCACGCCGCTGGCGCGGCCACTATCCACCGGTTGCACACGCGGATCGATCAAGCCGATATTGTGAAAATTGCCGTTGCTAAACAACGGACCGTTGTGGCAACGGGTGCACTGAGCGCGGTCGCTGATAAACAGCGCCAGTCCAGCCTGCTCTTGGGCACTGAGGATGCCCGCGTGTCGTTTGCCCTCAAGCACCGCCCCGGCGTACCGGTCGAAGCGGGTACTCGCTGGTCGCAGCGTGCGTTCGTAGGCTGCCAGCGCTTTACCGGCATTGGCGAATATTCGGTTCACTCGGTGCTGGTCGGCTTGGGTCATACCCGCCCATGCCAGTTGCGCCTGCGGCGTGCCTATGGGTTTTGCCTCCGCCGGAAACTGCTGCGGGTTTTCAAGGCCGCCAAACACGTCGGCCACCAACGCACCCTCAGCGCCAAACACCTGCGTGTACTGCTGACGGTATTGCGGATCGCGCGCCAGCAAGACCGCCAGCGCGGTGCGCGAGAAGCCATGTTCATCATCGTGCTCAAGCGGGGTAAGTGCCTGTGCCCACAAGCTATCGCGACGGCCATCCCAGTACAGCCACGGCAGATAGGCGACACCGGTGAGTGCAGGTGCGTGCCGCGCGGTCAGCCCTATGCCCTGCGAGCGCTTGCGTGAATCGGTAAAGTGTCGTTCCGGTTGGTGGCACGTGGCGCATGCAACCTGCTCATTTGCGCTGAGGCGAGTATCGAAAAAAAGTGCTTTGCCGAGCGCTGCGGCCGCAGCGTTGTCGGCCACGCGGTTTGACGGATCCGGTGGCGGCGCCTCCAGGGCACCGAGCCACAGGCTGCGTATCAGGGCAAGCTCGTTGTCATCCCAGGGCGCGTCAGTCTGCGCATACGCAAACGCCAAGCCGCTCATTCCGTTCTGCGACCGGGAAACGCGCAAATCTTCACG
>CBDUQI010000184.1:0-12048 GCA_965369325.1 uncultured Gammaproteobacteria bacterium | reverse complement strand
CACGGGCACACCGCTTAACCAGGACTGATCCCTGGCCGCAGCGCCCGCCGGGCCGGTGCCCGGGCGGGCCTGCAGCAGCTCTCATCGCGGCATTCAATACGCTGCGCGGGTCACATCGGCCGGCTCAGCCGGTGACGAACTGCGAAGCTGCGAACTGCGTCACAATCTCGCTCCAAAAAGCTAAAAAAAACCCTCGCCCGACCCGCCGCTTTATGACATTATTCAGCCGTTGGTTACAACATAAATGAACATCCAACACGGCTCCGCACAACCAAAATAAATGGGCGAGCCGGCTATCAGAATAAAAAATCTAAGGAAAAACAATGACTAAAGCTTTTAGGATCGCTCCGCTGCTCTCCGCTGGCTTGTTGTTCGCCCTGGCTACCACGGTTCATGCAGTACCGGTTAACGGGCTGATCGAAAGCAATGCCGGGCAGTTTTCAGTGGTACACACCGGAGCTAACCCGTCCGGATCGGGCGACCCGAGTACCGACTGGTACTGGTTTGACGACAATCAATCGTTCAGCTTTGACCTGACCGGCGGCATCGTCTCAACCAACGGCTTGCAGAGCTACCAGCTCTACGCGGGATCGGGCGACACCATGACCTTCGACATCGTCTCGCTCTACATGGACACCAACGGCAGCAATGGGTTTGCCGGCGGCGAAATGCAGTACCGGATTGACGGCGGCAACGTGCGCAGCTTCACCTTTACCGACTCGCAGTACGGCAACAGCCCGTTTAACTCATCCTCCTTTGACGGGATGAACTTTGAGGCGTTTGTCTGGGGCGGCGATATCGGCGCTGAACTGGGTATCGACTTCGCCTTCAGAGGCATCATGTCTCAGATCCCGGAGCCGACCACGTTGGCACTGTTCGGTCTGGGCCTGATGGGGCTGCTGGCACGACGTCGCGCACAACGGTAACGCCAGCACTTAATGCAAACCTGGCCGCGGGCGCGCGAGTCTTGAAACTGCGCCCGTTCCACAACCTGATGCCCTAACCGTCAAGCGCGACAAACTGTCGCGCTTGATAAGCGGTGCGCCGCACCTGCTTTAACCGCACCCGTGTACTCAGGTAGCGGTTAACCCCGGCCCACACCAGGCTTGCCACCTCCTCGCTTAGCTGGAACTCACCCACATGCTCGCCGTGCGTTAGTGCGTACGCAGCACGCAGCGTCTTCAGCCGGTGGACGCTGACGATAAACTCATCGCAATCATGGTTGCTCACCCGCTCGCTCTGCTCGGCATAGAAGGCCTGCGGATCTGCGACATGCCAACGCGCCAGGTCGAGCGTTGCCTTGGCGAACGCCGCATTGCGGCCCGCGAAGCAAGCCAGTTGCAACAGCCCCTGCGGCCACAAATCCGGGTACCGGGTACACAGGCCCAGAACTGCGTCCGCAAACGTGATGCCGTGGGTAAAGTCCAGCCATGAAACATTTTTGGCGACCGGCACATGCATCGCCTGCTGGTGGGCCAGATCAAAGCTAAGCAGGTTGCGGGCGTTGAGACCGACCAGTGCGTTGAACAGTGCCAGCGGGTCCTGCCCGGCGGATTGCAGCAACCGGGCCATGAGTTTGCCGGTGCTGAGCCCATGTAACACCTCCACCTCGGGCACCGGCGCCAAGCCGCCGCCCGATTGCCGCGGCCAGTCGGCAAGGCTCAGCCCGTAGTCATGAAACTCCGGAATCAGATCCTCACGTGTCGCGTAAACCAGATCTCGCAGCAGCGACAACAACAAGCCCGGCGCCGCACCTTGGCCGTCAGGCGAGGGTTGGCCCGGTGCAAAGCGGTTGAGTACCGCGCGCATCTTGGCGGTATAAATCAGCGGATGCCCGAAATCGTTGTAATGCGCCAGTGAGGCCCGCGCGAAGACCTGCTCCAGTTCCTCAGCCCACGCCTGATCGGCCGGTCGTTGCGATAAGGCGCCGCGCAACATCGCCACTGCCTGCGGCTCGTCCTCACCTTCGATCGCGGCCAGGAACCCGTCACTGTCAAACGCGACGCTATTGGGCGCGAACGGGTATTCAGGCTCACCGTCCGCATCATCTGCTGTGTGCGCAACACTCTCCAACAGGCAACTCAGGCGCAGCTCTTCATCGCCCGGGTGCTCATCGTGCAACGCCAGCCACTCCGCCATGCCCGCATAAGCGTGCGTCCAGCCGTACTCGAACTGCTGATAAGACCACTGGACCACACGGGCTAATATCTCCCCGGCATCCACCTGCAGCAACCTCAGGCGAGCCAGCTCCCGCGCAATCCAAGTGTAGTTGTTGTCGGCGAAGGCTTTGTGCAGATTGGCAAATGCCTGGGCCTGGCGCGCAGCCAACGGCAACTCGCTTAGATCTATCCACACCTGCCCCTCGCGCACCTGCACCGGGTACACACGCAACTGATCGCCGCCGTATAAGTTCTCGCCGCTGCTCAGATCAAACTTCCAGTTGTGCCAGTTGCAGGTCAGCGTGCATTTGCCATCCACGCTACCCTCGCTCAGCGGATACCCCTCATGCGGGCAGCGGTTGTTGCAGGCAAATACTCCCGCCCCGGTATTGAAGACCGCGATCTGCCGTCCGTCGATTCGCACCATGCGACGGGCGTTATCGCCCAGATCCGCCAGTGCCATTACCAAGTGCCAGTCGCCGTGGTTCACCGCCGTCATTTTTGCTTCTCCGGTGTTATCTGATAGGCGCAACGTCGGGCGCCGGCCAGGATGTGATCCACGCGCTGCACGCTGGTCTGCTCGCCCAGTACCTGCTGAAAAATATGCAATTCGGAGCGGCAGAAATCCTGGCATGCCGTCGCGGCAACACAGATGGGGCAGTGGTTCTCCACCAGCAAGTAGCTGCCATCGCGCTGGCGCTGCGCCTGCGCCATATAGCCCTCACGCGCTCGCTCGCTGGCCAGTGCCTGCACGCGCCTGCCTAGCTGTTTGTATTTGCCAACGCGCGCCTGATACTGGGCCAGGGTCTGCGTCTCACGCGCCTTGATCAACTGCTTGAGCCCGGATTCTCCGAACACCTCTCGCACGCTCTCGATCAGCTCCATGGTCAATACCGAATGGGTGTCAGGAAAGCGGGCATGCCCGGCGGCAGTCAGTTGCCAGTATCGTTTGGGACGGCCGACTGATTCGGCCCGATCTTCATGTGCTACTAGTGCCTCGCTCGCCAGCCGCTCAAGATGTTGGCGAGCGCCTACCGAAGTCACTGCCAGTGCAGCAGCAACCATCGCCGTGCTCTGCGCTCCCCGGCTTTTGATCAGGTGAAGAATCTGCTCGTCGCTAGCCCGGCTCACTTGACGTCTCCCGCTACATGGTGTTAATAAAGAAACATATTACTTTCTTTATTGCAAGCCCTCTCATCACCTCGCAGACCCACTGGTTTGCCAAGGAGCCGATATGCCCGCCCCCACCGTTGACCGTATCGATCATATCCACGTCTACGTTGCCGATCGCGAGCAAGCGGCGCAGTGGTACACACGCACGCTTGGATTCACGCCTGATCCGGCGCTGGCGCGCTGGGCGCAGGACCCGCGGGGGCCACTCACCCTGACGGACGCCTCGGGCAAGGTACATATCGCTTTGTTCGCCTCTGACAAGCCACCCAGTTCCACCGCGGCCTTCGGTGTGGATGGCAAACAGTTTCTGGCATGGAAAACTCATCTGGAGCAGGAAGGGCTGACGCTGCGGCTAACAGATCACGCGTTGTGCTGGTCGATGTATTTTGAAGATCCGGACGGCAATTTGCATGAGCTGACCACCTACGATCACCCGCAGGTTACCCAAGCGCTAGAGGGCGCTTGAGGACTGCGCGGACGCGCCGTAGGCCAAGGCAGCACCTGGGCTGGCCTCGCGGTCCTGCAAGTGCAGCCACACGGGCGCGCTTGCAGGACCAACACTTAGTTACTGGTAGTGCAGCGCGGCCATCGGGTGCACCTTTACCGCCCGACGGGTCGGCAGATAGCTGGCGATCGCCACCGAGCCGATCAGCAATGCCGCGACCACCAGAAAGCTCATCGGATCATTTGGCTTAACGCCCACCAGCACCGTTTCCAGTGCTTTCGCCACACCGGCCCCGCCCGCCAGCCCCAGGGCCAGCCCGATACCCAATTGAATCATCGCCTGGCGCGAGATCAGCCGGAAGATATTGCGATCAGTCGCGCCCAGCGCCCGACGAATACCAAGCTCTGGTGTGCGCTGCCCCACCGAGAAGGAGATCACGCCGTAAAGACCACCGGCCGCCAGCAGCAATGCAATGCCCGCCAACACACCAAACACCACCCCAATGAGTTTGTTCGGGGCCGCTTGCGAGCGGTAAGTTTCCTCTAGCGTGCGCACCCAGTACATGGGCAGATCATCATCCAGGTTGCCTATCGTTTCTCGCAGCGTGGCGACCAGCGCGGTGCTTTGCGCCGGGCCGCGCATGGCCACGCTCATGAACCGAAGCGGCTCCTGAGCAACGGGCACGTAGAATGTCGGCTGCGGCTCACCGCGCGTAATGTCCGCATGATGCACGGTGCCGACGACGCCAACAATCGTGCGCCACAACAACGGCGCGTCAGGATTGCGCGGGTCTCCAAGACGCACGCGACGCCCCACCGCATCTTCACCCGGGTACACGCGCTTGACGAACTCTTCGTTCACGATCACCACCGGCTCGCTGTCGGCCGTATCGCGCCCGTCAAAATCGCGTCCGGAACTCATGGCCACATCAAAGGTGTTGAAAAAATTGGAGGTCAGTGGGATGTAAGGCGCCGACACCGGTGCCGCGTCTGTCACCTCTTCCTGGCCTTCACCCAAATACCCGCGCCACCCGGACCAAGTGCCTGGCAGAGATGCCGTAATGGTTGTCTCACTGATCCCGGGCGCCTGCGCCAGCCGATCGCGCAACTGGTTAAAGAAGTACGCCTGCTGAAGTGGCTCGCCATAGGTGGCTTCGGGCAACCCGATACGGGCGGTCATCACGTTGTCAACATTCGCACCCACATCAAACTCCGACAGGTTCATCGCGCTGCGGGTGGTCAGTGCGGCGGCAATCAACAACGTGAATGACAAGGCAATCTCGCCGACCACCAATGCTTGGCTCAGCCACTTCATGCGTCGACTGGTCGAGCCGCGGGAATTCTCCCGCAGCACGCCATTGATGTTCACGCCCGAGGCGCGCAGCGCCGGCACGATGCCAGCCAGCAGCGACGCCACCAGCGCGGTTGCCAGCGCGAACATAGTGCTGCGACTGTCCAGCACAAACTGCACCCAGTACGGCGGGCTGTTGTCGCTGCCTTGCATAAACCAGTAGGTGCCTTTCATCGCCCAGTACGCCAGACCCAGGCCGATAAACGCACCCACCAGATTCAGCACCACAGACTCACTCAGCATCTGCATCACCAAGCGACGACGCCCAGCGCCAATGGCCGCACGCACGGCAATCTCCTGTGTACGCCCGGTGGTACGGGCCAACAGCAGATTGGCCACGTTCGCGCACGCAATCAGCAACACGAATATCACCGCCATCATCATGGTCCATACGATGGCACGGGTTTCTTTGTCCACGTACTCCTGCGCGTAAGGCTTGATCACCGGCACAAAGCCGCGGTTGGAGTCGGGATAGGCCGCGGCCAGACGTGTGGCGATGGGCTCAAACTCCGCCACGGCCTCGCCTCTGGTCACTCCCGGGGCGAGCCGACCAAACACTTCAAGTGTGATGCCGCCACCGCGTTTTTCCATCTTGCTTTCATCAAAGCGCAGCGGCACCCACAAATCTTCATTGAAGGGGAAGCGGAAGCCATCAGGCATCACGCCAATCACTTCGCTGTCGCGCCCGTTGACGCGCAATATGCGGCCTACGATTTGCGGATCGGCGTTATAGGTACGCTGCCATACCTGGTGGCCGAGGATCACTACGTCCGGCGCACCGTACACGTTCTCTGCATCCACAAACGTACGCCCGAGAATCGGTTTAATACCCAACTGTGTAAACACACTAGCTGTCACAAAACCGCCGTCGTAACGCGCCGGGCGTTCCGCACCCGAGACGTTGACGGTGCCGCTATAAAACGCCGCCAGATCGTCAAAACTGCTCTGCTGCGCGCGCCAGTCCTTAAAGTCGTCCCACGGTACTTCATGGCTGTCCACATCCTCCGAGGGAATCGCCACCTCCAGATGCATGAGCTGCTGTGGATCTGGAAACGGCAGCGGCTTAAGCACCAGCGCGTACAAAATGCCGAACCCGAAAATCGCGGCGCCCAGACCGAGCGACAAAATGGTCAGCGTCAGTAGCGAAAACCCTGGCGCCTTGAGCAGTTGTTTGAAGGCAAAACGTAAGTCGTCAAATATACGCATACCAACCTCCTATGCGGCGCCAACGCGACGGTTGCTTAAGGTCCGCACGGCCGACTCATCCACCACGCGCCCGTCAAACAAGTGCACATTGCGCTCAGCGTAGGCCGCGTAACGCGGATCGTGGGTCACCATGCAAATGGTGGCGCCCTGTTCATGCAGGTCTTTCAGCAGATCCATCACGGCACCGCCGTTGGTTGAATCGAGGTTACCGGTGGGCTCATCCGCCAGCAAAATGGAGGGGCGCCCGACCAGCGCACGGGCCACGGCAACGCGCTGCTGCTGGCCGCCAGACAGTTGCGCCGGATAGTGCTTCATCCGATGCGCCATGTTCACTTTCTCAAGCGCATCCTGCACCATGTCCTTGCGCTCGCCGCGTCCAAGACCACCGCGATAGGTCAGCGGTAACTCAACGTTCTCGTACACGCTGAGGTCGCCGATCAGATTAAACGCCTGGAAAACAAAACCGATTTGTTCGTTGCGCACGCGCGCGCGCTCATCTGCGTCCAGCTGCGCAATGGGGATGTTGTTCAGCAAGTACTCACCATCGGAGGGCACGTCCAGTAGCCCTAATATGGCCAGCAACGTCGATTTTCCGCAGCCGGACGGGCCTTCCACCGAAACGTAATCGCCACGATTAATGGCCAGATGCACATCAGCGAGCGCGTGGGTTTCAATCTCATCGGTGAGAAACACTTTGCGCACGCCCTGCAGGCTGATCAGGGGGGTATCATTTGCCGTCATTGCTTAGCTCCCAAACACTTTATCGGTTGAGTTTAATTCTGTCGTAATCGTCCCACTGGGACATATCGGAGAGGATGATGCGATCGCCCGGCTGCAATCCTTCCAGCACTTCAATCGCATTCACTGAGCCGCGCCCCAGCTTTACTTGCACGCGTTGGGCGGTTTGCCCCTCGCCAGTCAGCCGGAACAGCGAGGCAAAGCCCTCGGCCTGCGCGTAGACCGGTCGACCCATGTGCAACACATCCTCCAGCCGATCAATCTCGATGGTGCCGTTAACACTCAAATCAGGGCGCGCCCCCGCCGGCAGAGCTTCGGTGAAGTCCACATCCACCAGCACCGAACCGTTTTGCACCGCCGGGTCGATACGGGTGACCTTGCCTGCCACCTTACCGTTGCGCGTATCCACCACTGCGGGCTGGCCTAACAACAGATCCTTCGCCTGGGTTTCGGGAATGCGCAGTTCCGCCAATAGCGACCCGGTGCGCGCGACGCGCGCCAGACTCACGCCAACGCTTACCTGCTGGCCGGCCTCCACCATCACGTCCTGCAGCACGCCGGCAATGCCCGCGCGCACACTAAGTTCGTCCGATTGACGCTGGCGCAAGGCCAGCACATTGCGCAACCGCTGCAAGCGGGCCTCGCTGGCCGAAAGTTCGGCCTGCACGGCGGAGTCCGTCTGACCCAGGCGCCGTTGTTCTATGTCGTAGCGAGTGGAGAGCTGCTTTTCGGCCAGCTTTGAACGCTCGTAGGTGAGGCGCGAGATAATTCGCTCCTCATACAGCCCGGCTTCGGCTTCAACCTGCAACTTGGCACCCAAGTACTCGGCCTCAATTTCGGCCGTTGTGCCTCGCGATCCAAGCGCTGGTTGATGAGCGACACTTTCAGCACCTGGTGGTCCGCCTGCGCGGCCTCCAGTTCCAGCTGCGCTTCGAGCAGGGTCTGGCTCAACTCAGGATTGCTGAGCTCAAGAATAATGGTGTCCGGCTGAACTTCCGCACCCGCTTTGACCAGCACCCGCTCCACCAGCGCGGAACTGGCCGCAGCAATCCAGCGCTCGTCTTTGGGCACCAGCGTGCCCGGGCCGCGCACTTCGCGCAGGAACTGCCCGCGCTGTACCGTGCCAAACCACAAGCGCTCGCGCTCCACCGTCGGCGCCGCCGGCTCGAACCGTGCCAGCACCACGCCCACTGCGCCCAGCAGGACAGCTCCAACGCTCACGAGTACAATCTGTCGGCGTCGCCGCTGGGCCTTGATATCTTTTCTGACTACGTCCATGCAATAGACTAAGCAAGCTTTGTGCCAGACCGATGGGGCCTGATAAATCAGTGCCTTGCAAGTATGTGAGTATCGAGCCGAGTGGCTTCGCGTTCGATTCTGAGATCACGCTTTCCCAAACATGAGACGCCACACGATGACGTATAAGGCCGCAATTCTGATCGCGGATGACCAGCGCGATGTGCTCTCAGCACTCAAGTTACTGTTCAAGGCGGAGCAGTATGAAACCGTGGCCGTGCAGTCACCGCCAGAGGTTCTCACCGCGCTAGCGCAGTCCGATTTCGATCTCGTGCTGATGGATCTTAACTACCGTCAGGACACCACTTCAGGCAAGGAAGGGCTCAAGCTGATTGAAGATATCCGCGCGCTGGACAGCGAGATCCCACTGGTGGTGATGACTGCCTGGAGCAGCGTTACCGTCGCGGTAGAGGCGATGCGCCGCGGCGCTGGCGACTTTGTCGAAAAGCCGTGGGACAACCAGCGGTTGCTGAGCATAATGCGCAATCAGATCGCGCTGGGCCGCTCGCTGCGCCGTGGACGTCGGCTGGAAGCCGAGAACGCGTTGCTGCGTACACCGCAGCCGGAAGCGTTTATTGCGCAGTCCGATGCTATGCGCCCCGTCCTTGCCCTGATCGACCGGGTTGCGCCGTCCTCGGCAAACATTCTGATCACCGGCGAACACGGCACCGGTAAAAGCCTGCTGGCACGCCTGATTCATGCACACTCCGATCGTGCAGAGAAAACGATGGTGACGGTCAACATGGGCGGCCTGGCGGACAGCGTGTTTGAGAGCGAGATGTTCGGGCACGTCAAAGGTGCATACACCGATGCCGCCAGCGACCGTGTCGGGCGCTTTGAGCTGGCCGACAACAGCACCCTGTTTCTGGATGAGATCGCCAACATTCCGCTAGGCCAGCAAAGCAAACTATTACGCGTGCTGGAGGAAGGCGAATTCGAGCGCGTCGGCTCCTCGCGCACGCGGCGCGCCAACGTACGCGTGGTCAGCGCCACCAACGCCGATCTGGCCCAGGTGATCAGCGACGGCAGTTTCCGCCAGGATCTGCTGTTCCGCCTGAACACTGTCGAGATTACCGTGCCACCGCTGCGCGAGCGGCGCGAGGACATTCTGCCGATGGCCGAGGCCTTTCTCGCCAAAGCCACAGCCAAGTATCGACGTGAAGCCATGCGCTTGTCGCCGACCGCCACGCAGGCGTTGGGCGCGCACAGCTGGCCCGGCAACGTGCGCGAACTCAGCCACGTGGTGGAGCGCGCCGTGCTGATGGCCGCGCAGAGCGAAATCACGGTGCAAGACCTGCGCCTGGCAGCTGTCAGCACTGCCAGCTCCGCGCTGGAAGACATGCCGCTGGAGGCCGCCGAGCGGCATCTTATTGAATCCGCGCTGGCCCGCGCCGATGGCAACGTACAGGATGCCGCCAAAGCGTTGGGGCTGAGTCGCAGCGCGCTGTATCGCCGCCTTGAAAAACACGGCATTCGTGCCGGCGATGCCAGTGCCGAATAGCATCGGCAATCTGCGGTTATGAGCAGCCCCGGCAAACCGCCCGCGAGCACACCCACCCGGCAGGTGAACGTGGTGCGGCGCAGCCGGCGCTGGCCGTTCGAGCGACGTATTCTTGCGATGGGTGCCCTGCTCGCAGCGCCTGGTTTGATCCTGAGCGCGGCGGTGCTTTTCTTTGCCCGTGCACCCTCGGGGGCCTGGGTTTTCGGCTGGGTTCCAGCCGTACTTATCAGTTGGGTACTGGCCTACATGTTGCGCGATCGGGTGAGCTACCCACTTCGCACGCTGGCGAATCTGGTGGAGGCGATGCGGGCAGAGGACTACTCCTTGCGCGGCGCCACTGGCAGCTCGGCGGGCGCCTTCTCGGAGCTGATCACCGAGATTAACGCGATGAGCGAGCATCTGCGCGCCCGCCGGTTCGCGCGCATGGAGGCGGGCCTACTACTGGGCAAAGTGATCGACGAGTTGGATGCAGCGGTATTTACCTTTGACGCTGAGCAGCGCCTAACGCTAGCGAACCACGCTGGGTCCGCGCTGCTAGCCAACCCAGAGATCGACCTGCTCGGGCGCAGCGCTAAGTCGCTGGGCCTGCAGGACTGTCTGCAAACCCTGGAGTCCTCTGTGCAAGAGCGGGTGTTCCCGGGCAAGACCGGGCGTTGGCGCATACAGGCCAGCACCTTTCGTGAATCCGGCGTGCCGCAATTCTTACTGGTGATCACGGACCTCAGCCTGGCCTTGCGCCAGGAAGAGCGCCTGGCCTGGCAGCGGCTGATCCGGGTAATCGGACACGAGCTGAACAACTCCCTGGCGCCGATCCGCTCGCTGGCGGAAGCGCTGGCCGAACTCATCAAGCGCGATCCGCTGCCACAGGACTGGGCCAGCGACACGCGTGAAGGGCTGGAGGTGATTCGCGCACGAGCGGATTCACTCAGTCGCTTTATGGCCAAGTACTCACAACTTGCTCGCTTGCCAGCGCCAGACAAACGCGCTGTCTCCATGAGTCAGCTGATGCAGCGGATCGCTCGGCTGGAATCCGGCTGGACGGTGCATGTGGCCGACAACCCGGACGTGGTGATCAGTGCCGACCCAGGCCAACTAGAGCAACTGCTGATTAACCTGATCAAGAACGCCGGCGAGGCCAACGCCGCGCGGCAATGCGACGGTCAGGTGATGGTGGCATGGCGGCGGGACGAGGACTGGATGGCGCTGCAGGTGACCGATGCCGGCCCCGGCCTGCCCGACTCCGGCAATGTGTTCACACCGTTCTTTACCACCAAACAAGGGGGCAGCGGCGTGGGCCTACTGCTCAGCCGACAGATTGCCGAAGCCCACGGTGGCAGCCTGAACCTGCAAAACCGCGAGGACGGCAAACCCGGCTGCACCGCCACCCTGCGCCTGCCCGTAGTGGGTGGATAACTTTCGCCGCCCATTGTACGGCACGGCGCCTACCTGGTCTTTTTCCGCTTTGCGCGCAGGTGCGCAATCATAAACGCATCAAGTAGTTCGTAACACACCACTAGCTCACGCTTGTCCGGCAACCACGCGGCCTCCTGGCTGCCGCAGGCGCGCAGGGAAGCCTTAAACGGTTTGTCGAACGCAAACTTATCCGTCAGCGCGTTCACCGTCGATTCAAATAGAGTTAGTCGCTTAATCTCATTCAGGATGCGCAGTTGTTGCTGACTGCGTGGCTTGCCGTACTCGAACACCGCGCGATGGCCCGGCGGTTCATCCGGCTGGCGTCCATAGGTATCCAGCAGCCACTGCAGTCCGTGATGGGCCCGCTCAAACTCGTACTCGCACACCTGTGCCCGGCCGCTCGGCAGTTGCTCGGCAAACGATTGGTGCGCGACGGACTGCGGATCACTGCCATACAGCAAACACAAAATTGAGTAGTAACGCTGGATGCTGAGGGCATGCGTATCCCAGTACGGCACCGGCTGCTCGTAGGCGGTGCTTTGCGCCCAGGAGTTAGCAAACGCATTCGCCGCCGATGCCACGAAGCCATGCAGCACCTGGGTGGCAACCGCATCATCCGGCGTGCCGGCGAGCAAAATGGTAGCGCCGATGTAGTCGGCCGCACTTTCGATCGGGCCCAGCACAGGTACGTCTTTTTCGGTCAGCACCACATGCGCCAGCTCGTGCAGCAGAGCAAACTCAAAACTGCCCATCACGAAATCCAATGG
>CBDUQI010000183.1:0-12067 GCA_965369325.1 uncultured Gammaproteobacteria bacterium | reverse complement strand
GCCCCATCAGCACCGGTCGGGCCTGCCGGACCTGTCGCCCCATCAGCGCCAGTCGGGCCTGCCGGACCTGTCGCCCCATCAGCACCGGCCGGGCCTGCGGGGCCTGCCGCGCCGTCAGCACCGGTCGGGCCTGCGGGGCCTGCCGCGCCGTCAGCACCGGTCGGGCCTGCGGGGCCCTCCGGACCCGCTGGGCCTTCCGGACCTGGAGGACCTTCAGGACCTGGCTCGCCGCCGCCGCCGTCACCCGGGGGACCCTGTGGCCCTTCCGGCCCCTGCGGGCCTTCCGGTCCTGCGGGGCCAGTTGCACCCGCAGGTCCCTGCTCACCCTGGGCGCCTGCCGGGCCTTGTTCACCTGCTGGGCCCGCTGGGCCTTCAGCCCCATCAGCACCCGCCGGGCCTTCAGCACCCGCTGGCCCTGCCGGGCCTTCAGCGCCGTCAGCACCTGCCGGGCCCTCAGGGCCTTCCGGACCTGGAGGACCTTCAGGGCCTGGCTCGCCGCCGCCGCCGTCACCCGGGGGACCCTGTGGCCCTTCCGGACCTTCTGGTCCGGCGGGCCCTTCAGGCCCCTGTGGCCCAGGGGCACCATCTGCTCCCGGTGTGCCAGCGGGTCCCGGCATACCGGTCATCCCTTTCGGTCCTGGCGGCCCCTCCGGGCCTTCTGGCCCTGGTGGGCCACGCCGGCCAAGTCTAGGTACGGTGAGGTCGTAGGACTCGTAACACCCCGGCAAAATGAATTCGTGATCGTCCCACCATAGGATGTCCGCGTTCGCCGGCGGGGGATCATCATCGTCCGGTACGCAATGCGTTACGACCAAACGATGGTCACCGGCCGGAAACTCCCGTGGGAATTCTGCGATGATCAACGTCTCAGATACGCTGATAACCTCCAGCATCGAATCACCCAGCGTGATCCGGGTGAAGCCTTCGGGATCAAAGCCATCACCAATAATGTGGATTTCCTGATCAGCACGGAAGAGAAAGACGTCGGTAATTTCCATGCCGCCAGGGATACTGGCTGGCGCATTAAACGCCACTAACGCCAGTACAAACCCCGCCAGCGTGGCTCCCGCCCGCTTTACGGAAGTGAATTTGAAGATCTGCACCCCGGACTCCTTTTAATTTTATCGGCGTCTTTTGACCGCGCCATTCGAAACAAGACTTGGGCGACGCTGACGCCGGCAGCAGCGCCTCCAGCGGCCCTGCCCGGATGATTCTTATTCTTTACTGGTCCAGATACCAATCAGCATCCGAACCCCTACTTTCTCCAGCCAAGTTAGTGTACCCCAAAAAAATCTCTTTGCACCCCCAATTGGGGAAAATTTCCCTAAACGTAAAAATCGTTGTAGATCATTGGGGTTGTGACGATCTCTTGTCGCACCACATTGCGCTTTGCGCTACTATTCTGGCTAGCGGTTCAGGCCGCTCGGTTTTGGGGGAGCAAACGCGGCGCAACATAATCAGCGCCCATTGTCGCAGCAGGCACTACTACGCCTGCGTTTGGGGTATTTCTTCGGTTCATTTCCGGACCGCTCCCTCGTGCCTGAGTGACACGACAGACCGCTGACGGCGTTTCCCCGAGTAGGATCGAGGACATTATGTTTGATGTGATTTTCATCATGGGAGCCGGCATGCACAAGCCGCCAAGAAAGGCAGCATCGTTTGTCACCGCAGGCGTGAGCAGCGTGCTTGTCACGTTGGGTCTGCTCGTGGGATCAGGCGCCAATGCGCAAGTAGAAGTGGACTGGGCGCAGCAAACCTGGGATCCGCCGGGCACGGGCAATCTCAGCGAGACGTACAATATCGGCGGCGGCAACGTCACCTTTACTTTTGGCGGTAACACTGCCGGTCTCGCCGATCCAACCTCCCCCTCTACCAACACCTTCAATACCGGCGGTCTTGTACCGCCGGAGCCTGGGTTGTTTATTGGTACGGATTACCTCGATCAAACAGATCCGCAGGTGACCTTAACAATCGACTTCGATCACCTCAACGGAGTGGGCGTGGTCGGTTTTACTATTTTTGATCTGGATGGTGCCGGCACATTCGTCGATCGCGTCGCCGTTACCGCGTGCACCGATGCCGCTGATCCGGTGTGTGATGAAATCCGTCCGACGTCAGTTATGCCTGGCAGCGTTAACGAAGTATTTTTGCAGGCCGATGGCACGGATCCTTTTGTCGTCGACGGCGCGCCGAACGTTGGGTCTGCTTTTGATTCGGATGCGGGCAATACCGAATTCGTTTTCGACGTGGTGGGCATCCGCAAAGTTGTATTGACCTACGCGAATATCATCAACGTTCCCAATCCAGGTTTTCAGGCGATCACTTTGCACAATGTGGGGTTTGTACCGACGCAGATCGCCGATCTTTCGCTAGACAAAACCGTTGACAATCCGACGCCGCCGGTGGGCAGCATCGTGACCTTTACGCTGACCGTAAACAACGACGGTCCTTCGCCTGCTACCGGCGTAGAGGTGACGGATGTGTTGCCGGGTGGGTTTGAGTATGAGAGCGACAATAGCGGCGGTACGTTCGATCCCAACAACGGTATTTGGCAGGTGGGCAACATTGCTGCCGGTGACAGCGCGACACTTACTCTGATGGCGCGGGTGTTGCCTGTCGGCCCGTACATCAACGGCGCCGAAATTACGCGCTCGGAACAACTGGATCCCGATTCCACACCTGGCGGCGGCCCCCCGGATGAAGACGACATCGATACCGTGGCCGTCGTACCTGTGGGCGCGGCCGGCCCGATCGCAGTCGATGACTTTGCACTTACCGGTCAGGACGAGCCGGTGGATATTGATCTGCTGGGTAACGATATCGGCGATGAGCCGCTCAGCATAGATACCGTCAGCGACCCACCAAACGGCACCGCAGTCATCGACGACAACGGCACGCCCAACGATCCAAGCGACGACTTTATTGTGTACACCCCCGACCCCGGATTTATCGGCGTCGAGATGTTTCCTTATACGATCACCGACGTTAACGGCTTACCGGCCGAGGCAATTGTGACGGTGTTGGTTGGGCCGGCATTCCTGAACTTAACCAAAGCGGTGACACCAGCGCAGGCACTACCTGGCGAGCTAGTGAGTTACACGGTGACGGTCGAGAACATAGGACCGGTTAGTATTCCGGCAGTCAGCCTGCAAGACATGTTGCCGGCAGGGTTCACCTACGTGGCCTCCTCAGTGCGGCTGGATGGCAGTGCTGGCGGTGTGACCGAGTCAGGCTTCAGGCCTGTGTTGTTCTCCGGCTTCCCGGTAGACGCCGGGCAGACCCGCACGCTTACCTATCTTGCTCGCGTGGGCGCTGGCGTGATTCCCGGTGACTACACCAACACGGTGTTGCCCGTGCCGCTGATCGGTAACATGGCAAGTGCCGTGGTGTCGATCACCACCGATCCGGATTTTGAGCAGACCACCATCGTCGGCAAAGTGTTCAACGACCTAAACGGTGATGGCTGGCAGGACGAGGACGAGCACGGCATTGCGGGCGTGCGTTTGGCCACTGTACAGGGCCTGCTGGTTGAGACCGACTCGCACGGGCGCTACCACATCGCCGCTGTGGACGGTGGCTTTATCGAGCGCGGTCGCAATTTTATTATTAAGGTAGATCCGCACACATTGCCCCGCGGTAGCGGCTTTACGACAGAAAACCCACGCGTCCTGCGAGTCACCCAGGGTTTGCTGAACCGGATTGATTTTGGTGTTCGCCTGCCTGGGCAAGAGTGCTGCGAAGAGATCGAAGTGAAGCTGGCCGAGATGTTCTTTAAAGCCGGCAGCTCGGCGATCGAGCCACGCTACTATCCGGCCCTGATCCAGTTTGCCGACCGGTTGCGCAAGCACGGCGGCGGCACGCTGACGATCGAAGGCCAGGCGCAACGCCCGGGTACTATCGATACCCGCACGGTGGTCGATTTCCGCTCGGAGAGCCGTACCTTTAACCCGCAGTTTGGCGTGCGCCGCTGGGATCTGAACGCGCAGGATCGTCAGGCGCTTGACGTGTTTGCCAGCGAGCTGGCTGGGCTAACCAACGTGCGGATCAAAGCGGTGGGGCATACCTCGGGCATGCGTATTGCGCCCGCGCACACTAATGAAGTGGCCAACAACTGCGAGCTGTCGCGGCGGCGCGCGAGCGAGGTGGCGAGTTACATGGCCAGCCGGCTCGGCGTTAACGTGTTGCCGAGCGAAGTGGCTTGCGATAACGATCCACCACTGGCGCCGCAGCAGTTGCTGCAAATTGGTTGCCCCAACGATGTCATCGCCGATCGCATCGGCACCTGCCCGGTGGGGGCGCCGGCGGATGCGGCTGTTGCAGCGGTGGGATGCGGGCCGTATGTGCCGCTGGTATGCAACCTGAGCCCGCCGGACCGGTCCGTGAATCGCCGTGTAGACCTCACGATTTCCGGCGAGCTGCCCACCAGCTCCGTGGTCAATGCTGGCACCATTAGCGGTGGCTGGGATACAGATCTGGCTCGCGCCCGCGCGCGCGCGGTGTTCGAAGCGCTGCGCGACATTCTAGGTGATGAGATGATGCGTGAGTTGCAGTTTGAATTGAGCGGCGCGCCGCCCGCCGACAGCGAGCCCTCGCCTTCTAACACCCAGCCGCTGAGCGACCAGAGCAGCAGCGAGACCGCACAGCCCCAGGCTGCGGTGGGCGAACCTTCGTTCGGGGCGGGTGTGCTCCGTCGAATGGCGCAAAGTGCATTGCAATTGCTGGTGCCGATGGCGCATGCGCAGAATGAGATAGCATCCGAACAAATCTCAGCCGACAAGTTGGTCGCGATCTGCTCGGCCGAGGCCTGCGCTACAGATGCCGGGTACCCGGTGCAGATCATTACCCACGAGTCGCCTCGCGCGGCCGACCCGAAAGATACCCCGTACACCGAAAAAAATCTGGAGCGTGTCGACGTTAGCGGTCGCTTTTCCGTGCGCATGTCAGGCGGGGGCGAAGTGTGGGCCACCGAGGATGCCTCGGAGGCGACCCGGCGACTGGCCATCACCGGCCCGGAACAGTTGCCCATTGTGTATGCCGAGTCGGGCGCCGCCTTAGGCCCAGTCGCGCCGTTTTTTGCGTACACCAACTACAGTGCATTTATCGATCGTGGCGAGATCCGCTTCTATCGCGCCGACGATGATGATCGCGTGCGCCCCCTGATGGTGGTGCCGGCTACCTTGCAGAGCCTCACCCGTATTGATCCGCCTACCTCATTGCTGGACTCCGTTGCGATTGCACCCGCCTTGTCAGCACCGTTGCGCGCGGGCGATGAGCTAGCGTATGTGCTGCGTGTATACGATGCCGGGGGTCGTTTTGATGAAACTGCACCCCGGCGTTTGTTGGTGGTGGGCGAGAATGAATACACGCCACCGTCGGCAACAGCTGTTCAGCGCAACCTGGACGACAGCAATCCGCTGCTGACTGCTGCGGACGGTGAGGTGCCTTTACGCACACCGCTCAACGGCAACGTACTGGTGTTCCAGCCGCGCGAGGTCGATCTGCACCATCAGGCTCGCGAGTACACACTGACGCCGCGTTTCGACACTCGTAGAACGGCGCTGGCGTTGGAAGATAGGCAGGCGTTGGATAGCATCGCGGCTGAATGGACTGATGCTGTAAACACGCACGTGCACGTGGTGGGCCATACCGACAATGTGCGTATCGCCCCGCAGCATCGTAACGAGTTCAAAGACAACATCGAGCTGTCGCAGGCCCGCGCCTGGGCGGTGGCCAACTATCTGCGTGACCGATTGGGGCTGACCAACTCCAACATCTCCGCCCGTGGCATGGGTGAGAGTGATCCGGTGGCGAGCAATGAGAGCACATCGGGTCGCGCGCTCAACCGGCGCGTGCAGCTACGCATTACCGGTGAGCAACGCATCGAGCACGTGATAGGTGACACAAGAGTCACGCTGGTGGATGTGCCGGGCGAAAATGAGGCGGTAGTACGCCACAGCATTGATGAGGCTGAGGTGGTAATCGACGCGCAACGTGGCAATGCGCTGCGGCGCGATCGCACTGCCCTCGCCACCAAGGCGATGCTGGTGGAGCAGGCTTATGCGCTGTCCGCGCAGGAATCGACCGAAGTGCTGAATGCCATTTACGGCAAAGACCAGCTAGTACTGCGCACGATTCCCATACGCGGCAGCCGCGTGCGTTTGCAGGGGCGCGACCTGGACGGGCACAGCACACTATTTATCGACGACGGCCCAGTGCCACTGGATCAGGACGGCTATTTTGCCTCCGAGTATCTGATGCCGGTGGGTGAGCATGTCTTCCAGGTAGAGCGTGGCGATGTGGCCGGCGGTATTCGGGAGAGCAAAACCATTGCGATGGACGTCACTGGCAAGCATATGTTCCTGGTCGCCATCGCCGACATCACACTGTCTGACAATGATGTTGGTGGCAACATTGAGCCGCTGTCCGTCAACGACCGATACAACGAGGAAGATCTGTTGGTGGAGGGGCGGCTGGCCTTTTATCTGAAAGGCAAGGTGAAGGGTAAGTATCTAATCACCGCGCAACTGGACAGCACCGAAGAGCAGCTGGAAAACCTGTTCGATAACATTGATGAGAAAAACCCGCAGTCGGTGTTCCGCCGTCTGGACCCGGATCGCTACTACCCCGTGTATGGTGATGATTCCACGCTCGTGAGCGATACCGATACGCAGGGCCGCTTCTACGTGCGTGTGGATTGGGATAACTCAAAGGCTTTGTGGGGCAACTATCACACCGGTTTTACCGGTACCGAGTTTGCGCAGTACAACCGCAGTCTCTACGGCGCCAAGGTGCATCACAAAGGTGCTGACGTCACCCAGTACGGCGAGCACCGGTTGGAACTGCAGGGCTTTGTCTCCGAAGTGCAAACCGCGCTTGGCCATTCTGAGTTCCGCGGAACGGGCGGCAGCGTGTACTACCTGCGCCATCGCGACATCCTGCCGGGGTCTGAGAAAGTGCATGTGGAGATTCGCGACCGCGATAGCACGCGGGTGATCGAGAACGAGACCATGGTGCGCGGGCGTGACTACGAAGTGGACGAGCTGCAGGGTCGGATAATTCTGTCGCGCCCGTTGATGCAGGTGAGCCGCATGCTCATACCCGACATCGTGCGCGATCAACCGTTGGACGGGAACGACGTCATCATGCTGGTGGACTATGAGTATGTGCCAGATGGCTTTGACGCCAATCAGGTGGCCTACGGCGGGCGTGGTCGCTACTGGATTAACGACAACATCGCCGTCGGTGCGACGGTGGTGGAAGAGAGCCGCGGCGCTGAGGACTACACCATGCAGGGCGGTGATGTGATCGTGCGTAAAGGCCGTGGATCTTACGTGAAGCTTGAGGTTGCCAGCACTGAGGCGGCGCAGAGCGAACGCTTTTTATCCGACGACGGCGGCATGAGCTTTGTGCAGTCCGCCGGCGTTGTGCCGGGGCGCGAAGGCGATGCCTTTGGGGTGGAAGCCCGGGTCGATACCCGCGAGATGGGCTGGACCGAGCGCGACTGGACCGGGGCCATCTGGTATCGCGATACCGACGGTGATTACTCCGTGGCACGTCGCGAGCTGGGCGTGGACACCGAGGAGTTTGGCTTTGAGGTAGTTGGCCAGGTTACCGACAAACTGGAGCTGGCTGCGCGCGCCAATATTATCGACCGGGCGGGCACCTCCGAAGATCAACGCATCAGCTTGCAGGTGGACTACGATTTTTCCTCGCGCCATAACCTCGCGGGCGAGTTGCGCTTTTTGAGCGAGCAGGACCCGCGCCAGCCCGCCCAGCCCGAGGTGGATGCCTCACTGGTGGCGCTGCGCTATACCTATGGCCTTAACAGCTATGTGGATTTGTTCGGTACCGCCCAGATCACGCTGGATGACGATGGCGGGCGCTACGATGAGAACGACCTGCTGTCGGTGGGTGCGCGCATGCGTTTGTCCGATCGCACCACGCTGATGGGCGAAGTCTCAAGCGGTGATCGCGGCGAGGGCGCGCTGGTGGCGCTGGACCATCAGGTGAGCGACAAGCACTGGATTTACGGTACCTACACGCACTCATCTGATCGCACCTCGGTGCCGGAAGGCGATCAGATCGCGCTGGGACATCGCTCGCAGATCAGCAACCAGACCACGCTGTTTAACGAGGCGCAGTTCCAGAACAACGTACGCTTCTCAGGCCTGGCGCATATTTTCGGATTGGACTTTGCACCTAGTGATGCCTGGAATTTTGGTGTGACGCTGCAGACGGGCGAGTTTGAAAGCATCGACGGCGGCGCAATCGATCGTGATGCAGTCGGTGGCTCGGCCGCGTTTCAGCGCGAGCGCATCAAGGCGCGTGCGCGAGTGGAGTATCGCAACGATAACGGCGCGAGCGATGTGCGCCAGTGGCTGGCTTCCACCCGAGTGGACTACTCACTGAATGAAGACCTGCGCGCACTGGCCAAAGTGAACTGGTCGGAGAGCACCGATCAGCGCACCACCGCCGGCAACGCGAAGTTTACTGAGGCGACGATCGGTCTGGCCTATCGTCCGGTGGAGAACGACAAGCTGAACGTGTTGGCCAAGTACACCTTCCTCTACGATCTGCCGGGACTAAATCAAGTCTCGACCGGCGTGGATCAGCGCTCGCAGATTATGTCCGTTGAGGGCATTTACCGGATCGCTCGCAAATGGGAACTGGGCGGCAAACTGGCCCGGCGCACGGGCGAATTACGCACAGAACGCGCGGTGGGTGATTGGTTCGAAAGCACGACCGACTTCGGCGCGGTTCGGGCCCGCTACCACATGATCCACAACTGGGATGGTCTGCTGGAGTATCGGGTGTTATCCGTGCAACAGGCGCAAAGCACGCGTAACGGTATGCTGGCAGCAGTGGATCGGCATATTGGCGATCATCTGAAGCTGGGCATTGGCTATAACTTCACCGACTTCTCTGATGACCTGGCGGACTTTGATTACGATCATTCCGGCTGGTTCCTGAATGCTGTCGGCAAGTACTGATCGCCGCAACCGGTTGCTGATCTGTCGTTGATCGGCCAGTTACGCAAGCGCATCCAGAGCGGTTCAACATGGACACAGACAATAGCGGCGGCGCGCAAAACAGCGCGCCGCAGTTGCTTGAAGCGGGTATTCGCGCTCTGAATTTGAAAATTGGTCAAAATTTAACCAATCAATTACTCGACTTCATTGCCCTGCTGGAAAAATGGAATAAAACCTACAACCTAACGGCTATTCGCGATCCCGTGGAGATGGTGCGACGGCACCTGCTGGACAGTCTGGTGGTGCGACCCTTTTTACACGGATCGCGCATCGCTGATGTAGGCACCGGCGCGGGAATTCCGGGCATCCCTCTCGCAATCGTTTGTCCTGACAAGCAATTCACATTGATTGACAGTGCGGGCAAGAAAATTCGCTTTGTCCGCCACGCCGTAATGACACAAAAGCTGGCCAACGTGATGGCCGAAAAAGCTCGCTTGCCAGACTACCGTCCGGCCTCAGGCTTTGATACGGTGTTATCCAGGGCGTTTGCCCCCTTGCCACGCATGTTGGACCTGGCAGGTCACTTGTGCGGCGACGGCGGACAGATGCTGGCAATGAAAGGTGAGTGGCCCGCACAGGAACTGGATGCGCTGCCAGAGAACTGGCAAGTGATTGACACAGTGGCTGTTACGGTTCCCTCACTGGACGCGCAGCGCCATCTGATCAGGCTGCAACGCGTTGCTCCGGATGTGAAGGGGTGATCAAGACCATGGGTAGTGGTGGCGATCGAACACGACGAGCTATCTTCTTTACATCCGGCACTGCCGGCGAGGTTGGAACTGACGTTAGCACCCACATGACCCACTAGCGGCGCAAGTCCTGTGGGTCGGGTGCAACGGAGAATGACATGGGTAAGATAATCGCGATTGCGAATCAGAAGGGCGGGGTTGGCAAAACCACCTCGTGCATTAATCTGGCAGCGTCTCTGGCCTCTTCAGGGCAGCGCGTGCTGATGGTCGATATGGACCCTCAGGGCAATGCGACCATGGGTTGCGGCATCAATAAAAATCAGCTTGCCGTTTCTATGTGCGAAGTGCTGCTGGGCGATGCCTCAGTCGACCGCGCAGTTCTGTCAGTGGAGCAGGGTGGGTTCGACATCCTGCCTGCCAATGAAAACCTGACGGCCGCCGAGGTGGCATTGCTGAACGAGTTTGGGCGCGAGATGCGTCTGCGTCGCGCGCTGGAAGTGCTCCAGGGCAATTACGACTACATCTTGATTGACTGCCCGCCGTCGTTGAGCATGCTCACCGTGAATGCGCTGACGGCCGCGCAATCGGTGCTCATCCCGATGCAATGCGAGTACTACGCGCTGGAAGGGCTATCGGCGCTGGTCAACTCCATCGAGCGTATTCGCGGCGCGGTAAACCCCACGCTGCACGTGGAGGGTATTCTGCGCACCATGTTCGATCCACGCAATAATCTGGCCAACGATGTCTCCGGCCAGTTAATCATGCATTTCGGCGATAAGGTGTTCAGCACAGTTATTCCGCGCAACGTGCGGCTGGCGGAGGCGCCGAGCTATGGCGTGCCGGTGATGCTGCATGAGCCTTCATCCCGCGGCGCGCTGGCCTATCAGGCGCTGGCAGCGGAGATGCTGCAAGACCACCCCAAGGCCGGCGAGGGCCCTCGCCTCAGCCTCGTGAGCGGTGAATGAGCGCCAAGCGCAAAGGTCTCGGGCGCGGCCTTGATGCGCTGCTGAGCGCACCGGGCGCGGCAACCGCCGACGCGGCGGTGCCCGGTAAGGGCGATGCTGGCGAGGCGAAAAACGGCCGGATGGCCACCCTGGACATAGATCAGCTGCGACGCGGTCAGTATCAGCCGCGTACAGATATGCGGACCGAATCCCTGGACGATCTGGCCGAGTCCATCCGCCAGCAGGGCATCATGCAGCCCATTGTGGTGCGCCAGTTGCCCGGCGCAGGCGGTCAGTACGAGATTATCGCGGGCGAACGTCGCTGGCGTGCAGCCCAACTGGCTGAACTTCAGTCGGTGCCGGTGATTGTTCGCGATGTCTCCGACGAGACGGCGCTGGCACTCTCACTGATTGAGAACATTCAGCGGGAAAACCTGAACCCGCTGGAAGAGGCGCTGGCACTCTCGCGGCTGGTGAACGAATTCGGCCTCACCCATGCCGAGGCTGCTCAGGCGGTTGGCCGCTCACGCGCGGCGGTGAGCAATCTGTTGCGCCTGCTGGACCTGGACGAGCAGGTGAAAGCCATGCTTGAACGGCGGGTGCTGGAAATGGGCCACGCCAGAGCGCTGCTGGCGCTACCCACCGAGCGGCAGGCGGCAGCGGCCGAGCAGGTATCTGCGCGGCGAATGTCCGTGCGCGATACCGAGAAGCTGGTAAAACAGCTGTTGAATGGGCCGAGTAACGACGCCACGGTGAAAGACAAACCCCGCCGCGATCCGGATATTGTGCGATTGGAGGACAAATTAGGCGACAAGCTGGGTGCCCGCGTGCATATCGACCACGGCACCAAAGGCGGCGGCAAACTCAGTATTGCCTACAACTCCGTCGAAGAGCTGGAAGGGATCCTCGCTCACATCAAATAGTCGTTTAGACGACCCTGCCGTCGGCGGACATCGGTACCGGCCTGTGACTGGCTCTCCACTGGGTATATCTCCGCAAAATAACCTCCCAGGTAATCGATTTTCCTCCGTATCGACCCCACACTGCTTTACGTGCCCCGCTGTGGGGTGGGTGACAGTCGCCTACCGGTGTTGATCGGGCGGTCCGAAACGACAGCTGTGAACTCGGTCACATTTAGGGTTGTGATGGTTGTTGTGCTGCGCAAAGACGGACTCTATAATGGCGCCGCCTTGGCGGGCTCCTTGAGGGCTGGCCAGGCAAGCGAAGCACCGCAAATCGCGACCTACAGCGGTAGAGCGGTGTTAGTCTTGCCTCCGCAAAATAGGAGGCTGGTCCTGGATGGGGATCCTGAGTGGCCGGCCCGAGGGGTTTTGTCGGGAACTGCAAGCGCGCTTAACGCTGGGAGGCTTCGGACTCCGTTGAATACTGCAGGACGTACTTTGCT
>CBDUQI010000182.1:0-12131 GCA_965369325.1 uncultured Gammaproteobacteria bacterium | reverse complement strand
GAGTAAAACTCGCCGACCGAGTTGTGCCCGCGCAGAACGCAGCTGGGGTACTTCCAGGTGATGGCCGAACCGGTCTCAATCTGGGTCCAGGAAATTTTCGAGTTGTCCCCGCGGCATTCACCGCGCTTAGTGACGAAGTTGTAAATACCACCCACACCGTTCTCATCGCCGGGATACCAGTTTTGCACGGTAGAGTACTTAATCTGGGCACCTTCCATTGCTACCAGTTCCACAACCGCAGCATGCAACTGGTTTTCATCGCGCATGGGGGCGGTGCAGCCCTCCAGGTAACTCACATGGCTACCTTCATCGGCCACGATCAGGGTACGTTCAAACTGGCCGGTGTTCGCCGCATTAATCCTAAAGTAGGTGGAGAGCTCCATTGGGCAGCGGACGCCTTTGGGGATATACACAAAGGAGCCATCGCTGAAGACCGCTGAGTTCAGCGTGGCGTAGAAGTTATCGGTGTAAGGCACCACAGAGCCCAAGTAGGCCTCGATCAGCGCGGGATGGTTAAGCACTGCCTCGGAGAACGGGCAGAAGATAACTCCCGCCTCTGAGAGCTTGGCTTTGAAGGTGGTGGCCACCGAGACGCTGTCAAAGACCGCATCTACGGCAACCCCGGCCAGGGCCGCGCGTTCGTGTAGCGGAATGCCCAGCTTCTCGTAGGTTTCAAGCAGCTTGGGGTCCACTTCATCCAGACTCTTCGGGCGATCTTCGTCCGATTTGGGCGCGGAGAAGTACGAGATGTCCTGGAAGTCGATAGGCGGATAGTGCACATGCGCCCATTCCGGGTGGGCCATACCCAGCCAGTGCTCGTACGCCCGAAGACGCCAGTCCAGCATGAATTGCGGTTCTTTCTTGCGCTTTGAAATCGCGCGAATGACATCTTCGTTTAGCCCGGGCGGCAGGCTGTCGGACTCGATGTCGGTAACAAAACCGTGCTCGTACTTGCGGGCAACAAAGTCATGCACCTCTTCATTCGATCGGCTCATAGCAACTCCGTCAGTTGGTCGCCGACTCGGCGGCAGGCGGGCCGCCGAGACAATCTTTCAGGTTCAGGGCCGGCAGCGCCTCGCCAGGGCCGGACGATAGCTGCGCCAGCGAGATGTCATGCAGGCCGCGCCGAATAGCGTGGTTCACGCGCTGCCAGGCCCCGCCCACGCTACAGATGGACTCCAGCTCACAATGCCCGTCCTCGCTGGCGCACTCGGTAATCGCCACCGGGCCTTCCAGCGCGTCAATAATCTGGGCAGCGGTAATTTGTTGGGCGGGTCGGGCCAGCTCGTAGCCCCCTTGAGCACCGCGATGCGGCGTCACCAGGCCGGCGCGCGACAGCGACTTGAGCACCTTGCTCACTGTGGGAAGTGCCAGGGACGTCGCACCCGCCAGATCGCTGGCTGAGAGCAGGGTGTGGTGCTGTGCCGCCTCGACCCGCGCCATGTGGCTCAGGATGACGGTGCCGTAGTCGGTCATTTTGCTCATGCGGAGCATATGGTTGTCCGTGTTGATTGGGATTCGGGCACATATAGTACCAGAACTGTCCTATATGACCAGCGCTTGTTGAGAAGCCGGCTGGGGCTCACTTTGGGCCCTGCAGTGTGAAGGCGATGGCGGAAGTTTCTGTCGTCTTCTGTTATCCTCGCCGCCCACTGGATTTGGGACAAACACCGCGTGCTGCGGCGCATAGGCGCAGGCACTTGTGAGGCGTTGCTGCCTGGCACGAAAGCGTGCTGACCCGAACGTTAGGTAGAAGGCCGAGACAGGCCTCCAATAGAGGGATACCTTGATGAACAAAGCACAGCTTGAGCAGATAGCCAACGATATCGTGGCGCCCAGGCGCGGGATTCTGGCCGCCGACGAGAGTACCGGCACGATCCAGAAAAGGCTTGATTCCATCAACGTGGAATGCACTGAGGACAACCGGCGCGCGTACCGCGAATTGCTGTTCACGACGCCGGGGGCTTTCGAGTACGTGAGCGGCGTGATTCTGTATGATGAAACGCTGCGCCAAAGCACTGCTGACGGCAAGCGCTTTGCCGACCTGATCACCCAGAGCAATGCCGCACCAGGCATCAAAGTGGACATGGGCGCCAAGGACATGGCCGGCTTCCCAGGTGAGAAAATTACTGAGGGGCTGACCGGGCTGCGCGAGCGCCTGGCCGAGTACGCACAACTGGGTGCGCGCTTTGCCAAATGGCGCGCTGTCATCACCATCGGCGATGGCCTGCCCACTCGCTACAATATCAAGGCGAACGCGCATGCGCTGGCCCGCTACGCGGCGCTGGTGCAGGAAGCCGGCATGGTACCTATCGTGGAGCCCGAAGTACTGATGGATGCGGATAACACCATCGAGCGCTGCGAAGAGGTAACCGATGAAGTACTGCGCGTTACCTTCAAAGAACTGGCTGAGCATCGCGTGCACCTTGAGGGCACCCTGCTTAAGCCAAATATGGTCATTTCCGGCAAAAAATGCGCCACCCAGGCTGGGGTGGAAGAGGTCGCGCAGGCCACCGTGCGGTGCCTCACTCGCAATGTGCCGGGTGCGTGTGCCGGTGTGGTATTCCTGTCGGGCGGGCAAAGTGCCGAGGAGGCGACTGCCCACCTGAACGCGATGAACGCGATGGGGCCGCATCCCTGGCCGCTTAGCTTCTCTTACGGGCGTGCACTGCAGGCGCCGACGCTGGCGGCCTGGCAGGGCAAGGCGGAGAATGTGAAATCGGCGCAGGACCTGTTCTTCAAACGGGCCAGGCTTAACGGGCTTGCTTGCGCGGGTGAGTACGCCGCCTCGATGGAGTAACACGGGTAGATTGCCACTGGCGGCATCGCCTTAGCTACGCCAAAAAAAGCCGAAGCAAATATGCTTCGGCTTTTTGGTGCCCGCAGTATCTGCTTGGCGCTATGTTAGATAGTTGCCGGGTAACTCGGTACACTCCCGTTGTCCACTAGGTTGAGGCCAGCGAGCTGGAGTTCAGGATATGAAGCGCATCGGCAATCCCCATCACCTACGCAGGCTTTTTGTCGGCGTGATCGCGCTGGGCCTCAGCGGTTGTGAGCAGCCGCCAGCGCAAGAGCAGGCAGAGGTGGTGCGTCCCGCCAAGTTGGTACAGATAGCAGTATCCAGCAAGGCCTTGAAGGTGAATTTCCCGGCGATTGTCAATGCTGAAACATCTTCTGATCTTACCTTTCCGGTCGGCGGACAAATCGAGAAGTTCCTGGTGCGCGAAGGCGACCAAGTGCGGCGCGGCCAAACCATCGCCCGATTGGATCCACGCAATTTTCGCAACGAGCTTTCGGCCGCACAGACCCAACTGGACAGCGCGCAGAGCGAGTTCGAACGGGCCGAGCGCTTGCTCGCAGGCGAGGCCATTGCGCGCACCGTGTTCGAGCAGCGTCGCGCCGCGCTGGAAGTCGCTCAGGCGCAACTGGATACGGCCCGCAAGGCATTAGAAGACTCGGTGTTGCGCACGCCTTACGACGGCGTGGTTGCTGCCAAGCACGCCAAAGAGCTGCAGGTGGTGCAGCCGACCCAGGCGATTGTAACTTTGCAATCTATCGGGGCCGCGGAGGCCGTGGTGCAGATACCGGCGTCGCTGGTGGTTCGCTCGGATCACATCCGCCCGATCTCAACCGAGGTGATGCTGGATGCAGCGCCGAACGTGCGTATCCCGGCCACCTTCAAGGCGGCCAACGCCCGCGCCGATGAAGCCACCCAGACGTTCGAAGTGAAGTTCAGTTTCATCCCGCCGGCGGGGCTGCGAATTCTGCCCGGGATGACCGGGACGGTGCATTCGACCATCGAATTCGACGACGACAGTGCGTTGCCCGAGCAGGTGACAGTGCCGCTGTCGGCGGTGCTGGCAGAAGGCGAGCAGCGGTTTGTGTGGTTGGTAGACACCGACACTATGACGGTTACGCGGCGCAGCATTCAGGTGGGTGAGGGCGTTGGTGAGTTTCTGGTCGTGCAAAGTGGTCTGAGTGCAGGCGACACCGTGGTGGGCGCTGGCGCCTCCTACCTGTATGAAGGGATGAAAATTCGCCCCTACGAAGGGCCGCAGTAGCGGCGCACACGGACGAGCAACCCATGGCCTTCAACCCCGCAGAGTTCTCCATCCGCAATCGTCTGATCATGATGATTGTGATCATCGGCTCGTTGTTCAGCGGCTGGTATGCCTACAACAACATGGCCCGCTTCGAGGATCCGGAATTTACCATCCGCACGGCCGTGGTGGTGGTGCAATATCCCGGTGCGACGCCCGAGGAGGTGGCCAACGAGGTCATTGACCCGCTGGAAAGCGCGATCCAGCAACTGCAGGAGGTGGATGAGATTACCTCAAAGGCCTCGGCCGGCGTAGCGCGAATCAATGTGGACATCAAATACGAATTCTCGCCTTCCAAGGCGGCCCTGCAAGGGGTGTGGAGCAAGCTGCGCAACAAGGTAGGTGATGCCGCTGCGAGCCTGCCCCCTGGCGCCTCGCAGCCTTATGTGGATGATGATTTTGGCGATGTCTATGGTTTGTATTACCTGCTGACCGGCGAGAACTTCAGTGCCAAAGAACTGGAGGACTACGCCAAGCGCCTGCGCACGGATTTGTTATCGGTGGAGGGGGTTGGGAAAGTGGCTTTGCATGGGCTGCAGAAGGAGTCCATCTTCGTCGAGATATCGCGCGAGCGTGCCAGTGCGCTGGGCGTGTCGATTAACCAGCTTTACGACGATCTTGCCAGTCAAAACTCGGTGGTGGCGGCGGGCAACGTGCAGGTGGGCAATCGGCGCCTGGTGATTCAGCCCTCTGGAGCAGTCGATTCGGTTAGCGCTATCGAGAACGTGATTGTCTCAACCGGCACCGCCGGCACCATCGTGTATCTGCGGGACATCGCCAAGGTCACGCGCGATTACCAGAGCCCACCTGAATTGCTCATGCGCTACAACGGCCAACCTGCCATTGCACTGGGCGTGTCGAACGTCACCGGTGCCAACGTGGTCAAAATGGGGTTGGCGATTGACGCCAAGCTCGCCGACGGTCTGGAGCGGCGACCGCTTGGAATCGAGCTGCACGAGTACTACCACCAGGGCAAGATCGTGGACGCCTCGGTTAAAGACTTTGCAGTGAATGTGGTACTCGCGCTGGTGATTGTGCTGGTGACGCTGCTGATTTTTATGGGACTGCGATCGGCTGTGATCATCGGCGGCGTGCTGCTGCTGACCATCGCCGCCACGCTTACGACCATGCTGATGATGGGCATTCCCATGCACCGAATTTCGTTGGGTGCACTCATCATCGCGCTCGGCATGCTGGTCGACAATGCCATTGTGGTCACCGAGGGCATTCTGGTGGGCACCCAACAGGGTTTGAAGAAGCTCACCGTTGCCAAAGACATTGTCGCTCGCACTATCTGGCCGCTGTTAGGCGGGACGTTGGCCGGCATTATCGCGTTCGCGCCCATCGGGCTCGCGCCTGGATCAACCGCTGAGTTCACCGGCCACCTGTTCTGGGTGGTAATGATTTCTTTGCTGTTCAGCTGGGTGTTTGCGATTACCGCTGTGCCGTTTCTTGCCGACCTGTTGTTGGTTGAACAACCCGCTGGCAGCAGCCCTGAGCCAGAAGGGCGCTTCACCGCCCTGTACAAGCGCTTTATGCGCTTGATGCTTCGAATGCGCTGGCTGCCGATCGGCGCTTCCGTCGTGTTGTTCGCGGCGTCGATCTGGGGGTTTCAGTTTGTCAAAAGTGGTTTTTTTCCGGCCTCGACAACCGCGCAGCTCGTCGTTGATTATTGGTTGCCGGAGGGCACCGACCTTAGCGAAGTCGATCGCGATATGAGCCGTCTGGAAACCTACCTGACGGGCCTTGAGGGTATCGAAGGCGTGCAGTCGCTGGTGGGCGCCGGCGGGTTGCGTTACATGCTGGTATACGGGCCCGAAGCGCCAAACTCGGCCTATGGGCAGTTTTTGCTGAAGACAGAAAGTTACGAGGCGATCCGCGGTTTGTTACCGCAGATCCAGGCGCACATTGACGCAAATTACCCTAATGCTCAGGCCAAGGTATGGCGCTTCCAACTGGGGCCTGGCGGCGGGTCTAAGATCGAAGCGCTGTTTACGGGCCCCGATCCGAGTGAGTTGCGGCGTCTGGCGAATGAGGCCAAGGCCATCATGGCGCGTAGCCCTGACGCGATCCTGATCAAAGACGACTGGCGCCAACCGGTCAGTGTTATTCGTCCCAACTACTCCGAAAGCCGTGGCCGCCGCCTGGGAGTTTCGCGCGAAGACTTAAGCAATGCGTTGGTGACCAATTTTCTCGGGCGTTCGATTGGCGTTTACCGAGAGGGCGACACACTGATTCCGATCGTGGCACGCGCTCCCGCTGATGAGCGGCGGGATGCCTCGGACATGCGAGGTATCCAGATACTTAGCAGTGCCACCGGGCGCTCGGTCCCGCTGAGCGAAACGGTGAACGGCATCGATACGGTGTGGCGCGATTCCATCCTGCGACGCGTGGATAGGGTGTGGGCGATTAAAGCTCAGTGTGATCCTAGAGACGGCGTGCTAACGGGCGATCTGGAAAATAGCATTCGCGCCGATATTGATGCGATTGCTTTACCGCCTGGGTACCGGCTTGAGTGGAAGGGCGAATCCGGAGACAGCGCTGATGCCAACAGCGATCTGGCCTCCACGCTGCCGATGGGGCTGCTTGCGATGGTGCTAGTGACCGTTGCGTTGTTCAACGCGCTGCGCCAACCGCTTGTCATCTGGTCTATCGTGCCGCTGGCGTTAGTTGGCGTGGTGGTGGGGTTGCTGTTGACCGGGACGCCGTTGGAGTTCATGGCCATTCTTGGCCTGTTGTCCTTATCGGGCTTGTTAATCAAGAACGCGGTGGTGTTGGTGGATCAAATGGATATTGAAATCAAGCAAGGCAAACCGCGATTTGATGCCATCGTCGATTCGGCAGCTAGCCGGGTCCGGCCCGTCACCATGGGCGCGCTCACAACCATATTGGGCGTGCTGCCGCTGTTCGGTGATGCGTTTTTCAGGTCGATGGCCGTTGTACTGGTGTTTGGACTTAGTTTTGCGACCGTGCTGACGCTGGTGGTAACGCCCGCGCTGTACGCCGTGTTTTTCCGGGTCAGACAAGATGAGCAGGCGACGGCCTGATGAGGGGTAGATCGATGCGTGTATTTGCAGCGAGGCCAATCAGCGTGGCCGCCCTGGCATGTTTGCTCGGCGCTTGCGCCGCGCCGCAGGATCGCAGCGCTGAGGCGGCCAAGCAGGCGCGCGAAGCCGTACCGGCGGCACCCGCCACGTGGCAGGCGCTACAAGCAGAACTGGGCGAGGTGCCGGTGGGTTGGGTGGCACAGCTTAGTGATCCGACATTGTCTCGGTTGGTATCGGAGGCGCAGCAAAACAATCGGAACCTGCAGGCTGCTGCCGCTAACGTAGAGCGCTCGCGGGCGCTTGCGCGCCAGGCCGGGGCGTTGCTCAGCCCGCAGGTGGGCCTGAGCATCAACAGTAGCAACTCCGGCGACTTTGAAGGGCGCAGCAGCGATAGTGTGAATTTCGGGCTGGAGGCCAGTTGGGAAGCGGACCTGTGGGGACGGTTGCGGTCAGGGTCGCAGGCTGCACTGGAAAGTGTGCAGGTCGCGCAGGCCGACTACACCTACTCACAGCACTCGTTGGCCGCCGGCGTGGCACGGGGGTATTTTGTGTCGGTAGACGCCACCCGACAGCACGGCCTGGCGAAGAACATCGTGGATGCATTGACGGAGACTCAACGTATCGCACAACTGCAGTTCGATAACGGCGCCGCGACACGGCAGGATCTCGCACTGGTAAATTCCGACCTCGCCCGCGCCAACGATACCCTGGCAGCAGCAGAGGGCGCCCGGCGCGATGCGGTACGGGCGCTGGAGCTGTTGCTGGGGCGCTATCCCGGTGCTGAGCTTGAAGTCGGGGCAGCATTGCCGCCGGTGCCTCCGCCACCGCCGGCCGGCCTTCCCGCAGAGTTGCTTGAGCGGCGCCCCGACCTAGTCTCGGCCGAGCGTCAGATTGCGGCGGCGCTGAACAAGGTGGATCAGGCGAAGGCAGCGAAACTGCCGCAGCTGAGTCTGAGCGGCTCAGTGGGCGGCGCTTCAAGTGCTTTGTCCGACTTACTCGACCCCGCCAATCTTGCCTGGCAGGCGGTCGGCGCGCTGGTTGCACCGCTGTTTGACGGTGGCCAGCGGGATGCGCAAGTGCAGCTAGCCAGTGCGGATGTGCGTGCGGCGACGGCGCAATATGCACAGGTGGCACTAACCGCCTTCAGTGAAGTTGAGTCGGCGCTGGATCAGGGGGTGGTGTTGCGTCAACGCCATACCGCGCTTATTAGTGCGCTGAGTGAGGCGCGCCGCGCGCTGGATATCGCCGAGCTGCGTTATCAGGAAGGCGAGACCGATCTGCTGGATGTGCTCACCATTCAGCAGCGCGTGTTTGGCGTGGAGGCGGACAACCTGTCAATTGAGCGCGCACTGCTGGATCAGTACGTGGCCCTGAATCTGGGGCTGGGCGGCGACTGGCGTTAGTGTGTTAGCCAGCCAGCTTATCCTGGGTACGGTGATTATCACAGCCACCGTTGTATTCCATGTCTCGGGTTTGCTCGGGCTGGCACACGTGTTGACCAAACTTGGGCATGTGCCGGCCACCGGCGAGCATCGTCGGCCGCGGACGTTGCTGTTGCTGATCGTGACGGTGCTGGGCATTATCGTCATCCACACCGTCGAGGCCTGGGTCTGGGCACTGGTGTATCTGCATCTGGATCAGTTCGTCGAGTTGGCGCCCGCGTTGTATTTTTCGGTCACCACCTCAACCACGCTGGGCTACGGTGATATCACTCTCTCGGAGCAGTGGCAGTTGCTTGCGACATTCGAGGCCATGGGCGGGTTGATTCTGTTCGGCGCCAGTACCGCGTTTTTGCTCGGGCTGATGGGCCATTTGTTTGATCGGCCGGGCGGCCCAATCCGGAATTAGTGCCTACGCAGCCAGCGGCTGCGGGCGGCCCGCGTGGGCCTCATCGACACTCTGGTCTCGATGCTGTGCGGATGGTTTAAGGGCGGGTATGTCTTGCGCCCGCCGAGAGCTGGCTATCCTCGTCACGCGAGCGCGAGCGGCGTGAGTTTTGTGGGACATATTTAGCGATATCCTCCATCCGTGCCTTAAAGCGGGCGCGTTGTATGTCCTGCAACTGAGGCGCCGCCAGGGCTAGTTCAAGTTGCCTGACGGCCATCCGCAGATCGCCGCTCTGCACGTGAAACTCCGACATGTAGTAGTACGCATCGCCGGTGTCGCCGGCCGCGTTGGCAGCCAGCGCAATCAGGCGCAGTTGTTCCGGTGTGTAGGCAATGTTGTTGAGCAAATCCAACATCAGTTCGTGCGCTTCTTTCGGCAATTGCGCATCCATCAATGCGCGCGAGTAACGCATCGTTAACGGAATATTCCGAGGTGACAGGGCCTGAGCCCGCCCCAGCGTATCCAGCGCAGCCTCGTGTTTGCCTGCGGCAAACTGCGCCTGGCCCAGGCCGATGTGGTACACGGTAATGTCCGGGTGCTCGCGTTGCAGCTGATCAAAAAACACTTCGGCCCGTTCCGGATCGCCTGCCTGCAGCAGCGCAGTGGCATAGCCGTAGCGTATGTGCGCCGGCGCATCGCGAATATCGCCTTTGGCCAGGGCTTCGAACTCACCGACTGCGCCGCTGGCAGTCTCGGCATTCATCACCCGCAGCCGCGCGCGCATCAGGCGGTAGTTAGTCGAGTCGGTGACCTCTACCTCGCCATACTTCACCGCCCGGTTCATCGACTCGGCGATGCGATTGGATTCCACCGGGTGGGTGCGCAGGAACTCGGGCACCTGGGTGGCGCTGATGCCGCTACGTCGGGCCATCGTTTCGAAAAAGCGTGGCATGCCGAGCGGGTCGAAACCCGAGTCGGCCAGGATGCCGACGCCGAAGCGGTCGGCTTCGTACTCGTGGCGGCGGGTGTGTTCCACGCCCTTTTGTGCGGCGTAGCCTTGTGCCACAGCCACCGCTGCCTGGATGGCGTTGCCATCAGCCCCGGCAGCCGCGCCCAGCAGGATCGCGGCGATCATGGCGGCGGTGGCGGCCAGGCCCGTGGCACCCTGCGACTGCACTAGGCGCGCGATATGCTCCTGGGTGACGTGTGCGATCTCGTGCGCCAGTACGCCCGCCAGTTCGCTCTCATCGGCGGTGGCGAGGATCAGGCCCAGATTTACACCGATAAACCCGCCGGGCAGGGCAAAAGCGTTGATGCTGGGGTCATCAACCACAAAAAACTGGAATCGGTAGTCGCCCTCGTGGGCGTGGGAGGAGATTCGGTGGCCCAGCGCCTGTACGTACTCTGTGACTTCCGGGTCTTCCAGCAACTCGCCGGCCTGGCGCAGCTGGTGCACGATCACTCGCCCGATCCGATAGGACTCGCTCTGTGACAGGGTCGACTCCCAGGGCGAGCCGATATCGGGCAATACGTCGGTTTGCGGGTAGCCGGGGCCAGGGGTAAGGCAAAGGCTGGCTGCAACAAAAAAGTGAATGAAACGAATCATTTAGGGCCTGTTAACGTTGGCGTACTACCCTTATGACCCTGCATGGGGCCAGCCGTTCAGAAGCTTGACGAAACTTTATCGCGATTCACAGTATATCGGATGCAAAGTGCGCCAGTCGCGAACGTTCTCCACGCATTAGCGTGACATGCCCGCTGTGCCCCCAGGGCCTGAACCGGTTCACCACGAAGGTGAGCCCAGAGCTGGTTTCGGTTAGATATGGCGTATCAATCTGCTCCACATTGCCCAAGCAAACCAGCTTGGTGCCGGGGCCGGCGCGAGTAATCAGCGCTTTCATCTGTTTGGCGGTGAGATTCTGTGCTTCATCCAGGATGATAAAGCGGTTAAGAAAGGTGCGTCCGCGCATGAAGTTGAGCGAGCGGATCTTGATGCGATTGCGCAGCAGATCATTGGTGGCAGCCCGTGCCCAGCTGTCGCCTTGCTCGGTTTGCGCCAATACCTCCAGATTGTCCATTAGCGCGCCCATCCAGGGCTCCATTTTTTCTTCCTCCGTACCGGGCAGAAAGCCGATGTCCTCGCCCAGAGGCACGGTGACGCGGGTCATGATGATCTCGCTGTAGGTGGCCTCATCCAGGGTCTGGGAGAGGCCTGCGGCGAGCGTCAGCAAGGTTTTGCCGGTGCCAGCGGAGCCAACGATACTCACAAAGTCAATCTCGGGGTCCATGAGCAGATTCATCGCATAGTTCTGCTCGCGATTACGTGCGCGAATGCCCCAGACCCGGTGCTTGTCCGTGCGATAGTCCACTACGCTGTCGAGCACCGTACTCTCATCGCCTGGCTCCCGTACCACGGCCTCAAAACCGTTGGGCTCATCGCAGTACACAAACTGGTTAGGGTACCAGTCGCTCGCCTGCGGTCCTCTAATTCGATAATGCGCGCGCTGCTCGCCGTGCCAGGATTCAACGTGCTCGCCATGCGCATCCCAGAAGTTGGTGTCCAGCACCTGCACGCCGCTGTATAGCACCTCGGTGTCGGTTAGCGTCATATCGTTGTAGTAGTCCTCGGCGTGCACCCCCAGGATTGCCGCCTTGATCCGCAGGTTAATGTCTTTGGATACCAGCGTTACCGGACTACCGGGCAATTCGCTTTGTAGCGCCAGTGCGGAGGCCAGAATGGCATTGTCAGTGCTCTTGCCCGGCAAGGACTGTGGCAGGCTTTTCTCGTGCTCGCGGGTCTGGAAAAACAAACGGCCCCCGCCCCCGTCCTGCTCCTCGCGCAGGCCCGGAAGGGGGATCCCCGCGTCGATGCCGGCTTTGGGTAGCCCGTGCATCAGTCGGTCAAGAAATCGGCTGGCCTGGCGTGCGTTGCGCGCCGCTTCCGACATGCCTTTCTTACTCGCGTCCAGTTCTTCCAGCACGACCATCGGCAAATGCAAGTCATGTTCGTCAAAGCGAAAAATCGCAGTTGGGTCATGAATGAGAACGTTGGTGTCGATAACCAGTGATCGTCGCGGCCGGGCCGCTGAGTGCGCGTTGACCGCGCCGGGGGCGTCGTGCGCGGAGGGGGGCGGTTTGTCGGTCACTAGGGGAACTC
>CBDUQI010000181.1:0-12141 GCA_965369325.1 uncultured Gammaproteobacteria bacterium | reverse complement strand
CTGCGAGGAGGTGTCGGAGGTGCAGCCCACGCTGGCCAGCCCGAGTAGTGCGCACATTGCTGCCCCGGCCTGTGGCCAGCGACAAGGTTTGGCAGTCTTGATTCGCATGGGTTAAATATACCTGCTGACGGAGCAGGATAGGGTGCAACCGCACGGAAATTCTGGCTGCGTACTGCTCGGCGCCGGTTAAGCGCTGATGAGATGGGATACTCTAGTGGGTGGGCGTCACCTAGATAATTAGAAAGAAGTTTGGGGATAGCATGTTTCGAACAATATTAGTCACCGGCCTTGCATGGGTTTGGGGGCTCAGTTGGGCAGACGCACAAGCGCAACTTTCACCTGGGGTGAGCGAGGCGACCGTCGAGTTTCGGACGTCGGGTGTTATGCAGGTAGACGAGGCGCAGGTGGTGGCTGAAGCGGACCTCTCGCAGACAGCCGGCGCGCCTTTGCGTATGACAGCGAACGATGTGAGGCTGCAACAGGAAGCGGAACGCGCGTACGAGGCCCGCGACTATGCGCGAGCCTACCGTATTTATCTGGATCGTCTCGCGCCACGGGGCGACAAGCATGCGCAGTACATGATCGGCCACATGCATTTGATGGGCCAAGTGGTGCTGGGCCGTCGGCTGCCGCCCGACCCGGTGATGGGGTGTGCCTGGTACCGGTTGGCTGCTGAACGAGGGGATCAGCCGTTGCTGGGTCGGGCGTACGAGCAGGTTCGCTCGGATCTCAGCGAGCAGCAGCGCATGCAAGCTGATGAGGCCTATCAGAAGCTGGCATTCAAGTTTGCCGATGAGCAAATCCGCCGCCGTGCGAAGCACGAGAAGTATCCGCCACCGCGGCGAAATCACGGCGCGGCCAAACCACAGGCGCCCGAGGCCACCGTGCAGCAATCAACAGTGGCGCAAGTAAAGGCGCCCGAGGTTACGGTGCAGGAATCAAGGGTGGCCGACAAAGCTGAGGTCGAGAAGGTGGTGGACATTCGCACCCTGACCCAGGCGCAGTATTTTGGACGCACCAGCGCGCAGGTGCTCGTCGTTGGCCCCCGCAACTGGGTGGGCAAGATTGAGCTTGGCGAGTTGTTTGCGGTTGATGATACCGTGGTGCGTGTTGCCGATGCACCGGCTGCCACCGATGATTTTGATGCATCGGATGCGCAAGGGGAGGGCCAGTGATGCGCACCGGCAGATGCGTCGCGTCACCCTGTCGGCTGGCGTTGCGGCCGGTGCCAGGTGGGCTGGCGCGGTGCGTTGTGCTTGGCGCACTCGCACTCGCACCGATTCAGACATTCGCTCAAGCGGGCGCCGACGATCTCATACAAGGCGAGTCGGTTGCCCATAGGCTTTTGCACCAGCGCGAATCCATGGTTGGGCGTATCTTCGACGATCCGGCCATCGCGGTGCAGAGGTTTACTGAGGAGTTGCAGCGTATTGAGCAAAGCGAACCGCGCTATGGCATCAATCTGGTCGAGCCGTTAATGAACCTGGGGCATGCACAGATCCATCGGCGGGATAAACACCGCGCCTACGGCCGTGCGTTGAAGATAGTAAAACGCCATGTCGGTACGACTCATCCGCTGTACGGCCGTCTGGCGTTGGAAGCGGGTGCTAATCTGGCGGATCGCTCTAACGGGCGCTACGGAGATAGATATCTGCCGGATGCCCGGGCAATTTTTGAGCCTGAGCCGGTGCGTTTTCCGTTGGACTTGGCGCAGGCATATTTTTACTCCGGCGTCGTGGCGAGCGGGGCGAAAAACGAAGCAAAGGCGGTCCGGTATTACCGGGAGGCACTGGCGATACTCGCCACCCATACGGTGGATGCACCCAAGCTGAAGTTGCGCGTTCATCATGCGCTTGTACTTATGCATCAAGACACGTTCGATCATGCGTTGGCCACCGAGCATTGCCTCACCATCGGTCGTGCCTTGGCGCAACAGGGGGCGGTGCTGCCGACGCCACTGGTGCAGAAAATGCCGGAGTACCCGCAGCGCGCGTTGGTCAGCGGGGACGAGGCCTTCGTGGCCGTCGAGTTTACGGTCGATCGCAGCGGTTATCCACGGGACATCCGTATTGCTCACCTGCACGGGCGTAAGGAGTTTGCGTTGTTTGTGCGCAGGGCGGTGGCCGGGTGGCGCTACGCGCCCGCGTTCGAGCAGGGCGAGCCCCGCGCGATGCGGGTGCGCACGTCTTATCGTTTTTCACTCTCTAATACAGGTAAGCGACGGCGGCAATGAAGCCGATCCTTGCGCGAGTGGATGCTGGTGGCGAATGTACCGGGTGCGACGAAAATGCCAAATATACTTGGCTATCGCGTCCTACGTAGGCTGGCAGCGTCGATACTAGTCCGGCGCGATCGATGCGGTCTATACTCAAGGTGTCGAACAGGCGCCGTTATTGGGGTGAGAACCCCAGGCCACTGACAGGCGAACCACCGGCGGTTGTTGACGATTTTCCAATCACATTGGCTCAGGGAGTTGAGATGCTAAAGACCACAAGGTTGTTGTTTTTTGCTGCTACGCTTATCGGATTTTGCTCCGCAGCATCAGGTGCGATTGTCTGGGATGAGAGCATGGACGGGGATTTGTCCGATGATCCGCTGGCGCCGACCGGCATCATGTTCGCCGTTGGGGTGAATGGTGTTATCGGCACTGACGGTGATGCTGATACCCGCGACTACATTACCTTCACGATTGAGGATGGTTATCAACTGGATGCCATTTTGCTGCAGGAATACCTGGATGTGGCGACTGGCGGCGACGGAGATCGCGGCTACATCGCAATCAATTCCGGCGACACCAGTGCTATTCCGGACGGCGGCAACTCCGACAGCTTTCTTGGCGGCAGTCATATGGATCCGCTGGCTGCGGGCACCGATCTGCTGGCCATCCTCGCCGCTGCGCCGCTGGCGGGAACGGGTTTTGATGCCCCACTGGGGCCGGGTACTTACTCGTTTCTTATCCAGCAGACAGGCGTTGAAATTACCAGCTACGGTCTGGACTTTGTTGTCTCTGCCACCGTGCCGGTACCAGCGGCTGTTTGGTTGTTGCTATCGGCCATTGGTGTCGCAGGCGGCGTGTCACGACGGGGCAGGTAGTCGATCCAGTCAACCCACCTCAGCCGTGACCCGTCATGGCTGAGGTTTTCAGATGGGAACACACCCACCATTGCGCTGAGTGCCGAGTTAACCCGACTTAACATGAACCGGCTAGGCACCCATCTTAGGTGTCGGAATCGTCGGCCTCCGAAATGAGGCTCTCCTGATACTCGAGCATCAAGCCGCCGTTGATACGCGGCGAACTCACTGACGGGATGGTGGTGATGCTGATCGGTTCTTCACCCAGAAACAGGTTGCCGTAGTCCAGGTCGATGGCCAGCATTCGCGGGGAGTCGCCTACCGCGGCGACGTAATTCTGCAGCGTGATGATGCCTTCAGAATAGCGCTCGCCCAGGGCGTCAAAGCAGTTTTCGAAGCGCGCCTCAAAGCCATCGCCATCGCTAATTTCACCCTCGCCGGCGCCTGAGACATCGGTGCGCCACAACAGCACAGCCTCGCCGCCGGTGCTGTCGCAGCTCAAGTTGAGGGCCTCGTCGAGGTTCATCGATTCCAAGGTGACCTCGTTAACGTCGATTTCATTCAGCAAATCCTCGGCCCCAAGGGCTAGCGCTAGAATCCGTTCCAGTTGTACGAAGGCCAGGTACGCCAGACGGAAGTCGGCGTTGGCATCCTGGTCCGTTTCCAGGTCGGCGAAGTCGTCCCATGGGAAATCGGCGGGCGTGCCCGCGCCGACGGTCACCGTTACGCCATTGGGATTTACATCAACGATAGTGGTGGTGGCTGTCGTGGCGTTCAGAACGCTGAGCTGACCGTTGCTGGGGTCTTCGTCAGGCTCGTCCGGTAAGCCGATGGTGCTGTTAATGCTGACTATCAGTTCACCGTTAACGTCATCGTCATCGTCTGGGTCGTTGTCTACCACGCTCAGGCTAAAGCCGCTGGTGGTATCAATGTTGACGATCGGACGATCGAGGGTAAGTTTGTTGCCGCCGGTTTCTGCGTAACTACCGGCCAAACGCAGGTCGGAGATGGTCAGCAGGTTCACGCCCGCGTCCCACTCGATGTTATCGGTGAGCGAACCCAGCAGAAAACCCACGTCTACCGCGACATCCGTCTCAGTGTTTTCGTCCTCATCGAACGTGCTGCTGGCCAGAATGCTGCCAAGTCCAGCCAGCGTCAGTGGCAGTAACCACAGCAGACGGCCACGGGTGGGGGGCAGGGAGACATGACTGTTCACAAAAAAGTTCTCCGAAGTATCAGGCTGTACGCTTGTCGCATCGGGGTTTTTGCCGGCACAACAACACGGCGGCCGCGGTACCGATCCCTAGCGCGCTGGCCAGTATGTCGGCGCTGTCGCGCACGCCGCTCAAGTGAGCTTGCCAGAGCAACGGCAGGCTGTCAGTGCCCTGAGCCGTGGCCAGATCTAATAGTGGTTTGACCGTCTGGCCTTGTAGCAGTTCGCCGCCAATGCACAACACCAGCCAGCCAGCGCACACCGGTAGGTACAATGCGCGCCACGGCGCGACGACAGCCAGACTGGCCAACGTGAAAGCGAAGGCATGAAAAAATGACGGCAACTGGCCCGACCAAGGCAATGCTAACAGTCCCCGGCTTAGCGCCGGCAGCGTGAATGCGTCGCGCCAAGGCAGCGCCGCAATGAATGCCGGTGGTGATGTAGTGCGGGCCATAAGGTACACCAGTACACCCGCGCATAGCGCACCAAATGCAATGGCCAATAGCGCGAGGCTGCCGGGGTTGTCTTCGGTTTCATCGGCAGGTAAATCGGTGATTGTGTCGGGGGCTGCGCGCATCGCCGTAGTGTATCGCGAAGGCGCACCCGGATGCGTCACGCGTTGACATCTGACGTGTGAGGGGCACGCCCGCGCGCCTCGCCGTTAGCTCGGGAGGCGGATTTCCTCCACCATGGCACGAACTTGCGCGGGTGGGGGGCTGGCGAACAGAGACACCCCGTAGGCCACCGCGAAGTTGACGGCAGCGCCCACTGCCCCAAAGGCATTGGGCTCGATGCCGAGAAACCAGTTTGGTGACATGTCGCCCATGAACGCCGTGCTCTGGATGAACATAATGCCCTTATGCTGGAACACATACGCCAGGGTGACGCCCAGCCCGGCCAGCATGCCGGCAATGGCAGAGGTGCGGCCAATGCGGGTGCTGAAAATGCCCATGAACAGCGCCGGAAAAATAGACGAGGCGGCTAGCCCGAACGCCAGGGCGACCGTGCCAGCGGCAAAATCAGGCGGATTGAAGCCCAGGAACCCCGCACCCGCAATGGCAATCGCCATAGCCACGCGGCTGGCCAGCAGTTCCTGCTTTTCAGAAATGCCAGGCATGAATACGCCTTTGAGCAAATCGTGCGAGATAGCGGAGGAGATGGCGAGCAACAATCCCGCTGCCGTCGACAGCGCAGCGGCCAGCCCACCCGCCGCCACCAGTGCGATTACCCAGTTGGGCAGGTTGGCGATCTCAGGATTGGCCAGCACAATGATATCGCGATCGACTTTAACCATCTCGTTAGTGCTGGGCTCGGCGGTATATTGAATGGCGCCGTCGCCGTTCTTGTCTTCAAACTGCAATAGGCCGGTTTTCTCCCAGTTGCGGAACCAACTCGGGCGCTGCTCGTACGCCAGATACGCACCAGGCGTCGGCTCTATGGTGCTCATCAGGTTGAGGCGGGCCATGGCACCCACGGCAGGGGCGGTGGTGTAGAGTACTGCAATAAACAGCAGCGCCCACCCGGCCGAGACGCGCGCGTCGGATACTTTGGGTACGGTGAAAAACCGGATGATCACGTGCGGGAGCCCGGCCGTGCCAATCATCAGCGAAGCGGTGAAGGCAACCATGTTAAGGGTGCTCAGGCGGGCTTGGGTGGTGTACTCAGCAAACCCGATATCGCGCAGGACCTGGTCCACTTTGTCCAGCAGATACACATCTGATCCGCTCATCGTGCTGCCGAGGCCCAGTTGCGGGATAGGATTGCCGGTGAGGTTCAACGAAATAAATATCGCGGGGATGGTATAGGCGAAAATCAGCACACAGTACTGGGCAATCTGTGTGTAAGTGATGCCCTTCATGCCGCCCAGCACGGCGTACACGAACACGATGGCCATGCCCACGCTTAGTCCGGTGTCGTAGTCCACCTCCAAGAAGCGGCTGAAGGCGACGCCAATGCCTTTCATTTGCCCAATCACGTAGGTGACCGACGCGACAATCAAGCACAGCACGGCCACAATGCGCGCGGTGCGTGAATAGTAACGCTCGCCAATAAACTCCGGCACCGTGAACTTGCCGAACTTGCGCAGATAGGGCGCGATAAACATCGCCAGCAGCACGTAGCCGCCGGTCCAACCCATGAGAAATACGGAGCCGCCGTACCCCATGTAGGCAATGAGCCCCGCCATGGAGATGAACGATGCCGCCGACATCCAGTCGGCGGCGGTCGCCATGCCATTGGCGATGGGATGTATATGGCCGCCGGCCACGTAGAACTCGCTGGTGCTGCCCGCTCGCGCCCAAAAGGCAATGCCTATGTACAGGGCAAAGGTGGCCCCGACGACTAGATAGGTAAGGGTTTGAAGATCCATGCGTTGCTCCGCGGGCGCCCGCGCCCTCAGCCCTGGGGACGGCCTTGTTGCTGGCGGTAACGCTCGTCCAGTACCGACATGCGCCAGGCGTAAACGAAGATGAGCACGACAAAGGTGTAGACGGCGCCTTGTTGGGCAAACCAAAAACCCAGCTTGTAGCCGCCGAGGCGGAATTGATTCAGCTGCTCGACCAGCAGGATGCCGCAGACAAACGAGACGGTAAACCATACCGCCAGGCAGCCGGCCATGAGCTTGAGATTGGCGCGCCAATAGGCGCGGGCATTGTCAGACACGCGTTTCCCCCAACCGTGACGCGCGTGGCGTCAGTACTACCGGTTCATCCGGTTCTCTATTAGCTGTTCTACCACTGCTGGCTCCGCCAGGGTAGAGGTATCGCCTAGATTACCGTAGTCGTTTTCCGCGATCTTGCGCAGAATCCTGCGCATGATTTTGCCCGAGCGGGTTTTCGGCAGACCTGGCGCCCACTGCAGCAGGTCTGGTGTGGCGATGGGGCCAATTTCTTTTCGCACCCATTGGCGCAATTCGCCAGCCAGCGCATCGGTGGACTCAATCCCGTTCATTAAGGTGACGTAGACATAGATGCCCTGCCCTTTGATGTCGTGTGGATAGCCCACGACTGCCGCTTCTGCAACGGCGGGGTGTGCGACCAGCGCGCTCTCCACTTCCGCCGTGCCCATGCGGTGACCCGAGACGTTCAGCACGTCATCCACACGCCCGGTAATCCAGTAGTACCCGTCCTCATCGCGCCGCGCGCCATCACCAGTAAAATACTTGCCTTCAAAGGTGCTGAAATACGTATCGATAAAACGCTGATGGTCACCGTAGACGGTACGCATTTGTCCGGGCCAACTGTCGGCAATAACCAGATTGCCTTCGGCCGCGCCGACCAACTCGGTACCGTCCCCATCCACAATCGCGGGCTGAATCCCGAACAGCGGCCGGGTGGCCGAGCCGGGCTTTAACGTGGTGACGCCCGGCAGCGGGCTGATCAGGATGCCACCGGTTTCGGTCTGCCACCAGGTATCAACAATCGGGCAACGTCCCTCACCAACCACGTGGTAGTACCAGTCCCAGGCCTCTGGGTTAATCGGCTCGCCCACGGTGCCGAGCAGGCGCAGGCTCTTGCGTGAGGTCGCTTTCACTGGCTCATCGCCGGCGCCCATCAGGGCGCGGATGGCGGTCGGTGCGGTGTAGCAGATGTTGACCTTGTGCTTATCGCAGACCTGCCACAGCCGGCCTGCATCAGGATAGTTGGGTACGCCTTCAAACATGAGTGTTGTGGCGCCGTTGGCCAACGGGCCGTACACAATATAGGAATGCCCGGTGACCCAGCCCACGTCGGCCGTACACCAGTAGATGTCTCCAGGTTGGTAGTTAAATACATGCTCGTGGGTGAGCGATGCGTACACCATGTACCCGCCGGTGGTGTGCAGCACGCCCTTGGGCTTACCGGTAGAGCCGGACGTGTAGAGGATGAACATGGGGTCCTCGGCGCCCATCGGCTCGCACGGGCAGTCATCGTCCGCTTCGCGCGCCGCTTCGTGCAGCCACACGTCACGTTCGCCATGCCACTGAATATCACCGCCGGTGCTCTTTACCACCAGCACCGTTTTAAGGGTGGTGACATCCGGGTGCGCCGCTGCCGCATCCACGTTGGCTTTCAGGGGAACGGATTTTCCGCCGCGCACACCCTCATCGGCCGTAATCACCAGGCTGGACTGACAATCGATAATGCGTCCGGCAAGTGCTTCGGGCGAGAAGCCGCCGAAGACAACCGAGTGAATTGCACCGATGCGCGTGCAGGCCAGCATTGCCACGGCCGCATCCGGGATCATCGGCATATACAGCGTGACCCGGTCGCCTTTGCGCACCCCCTGCGCTTTGAGCACATTGGCAAAGCGGCACACGCGTCGATGCAGCTGCGCGTAGGTAATGTGCATTTGATGCGCAGGGTTGTCCGGCTCCCAGATAATCGCTGTTTGATCTGCCTTCTCCGGCAAATGCCGGTCTACGCAGTTGTAACAGGCATTTAACACGCCGTCGCTGTACCAGCGAATGTGCAGATCATCTTTCGCGTAGGAGACGTCTTTTACCACCGTGTAGGGGGTGATCCAGTCGATGCGCGTTTTACCTTCCTGGTCCCAGAACCGCTCGTTGTTCTGGATGGATTGTCCGTAGAGCTGAAGATAGCGCTCCATGTCGATCAAGCCATTTTTCTGGTAGTAGTCGTTGACCGGGTAGGTATCGCTCATAGGGGCCGAGTCTCCTGGGCGGGCTAACTTGAGTGGGGAGCGTATTCTACTTAATTTTCTCCGCGACGGTGTGCGTTGAGTAGCCTATTGGGGGGGCTGCCAGAGCGCCAGTGCGCACTCAGGCGCTGGTGGACCGGGCCAGTCCGATGGCGTCTAATGCCTGGCGAATTTCCTCAAGAATCAGCGGATCGTCAATGGTGGCGGGCATTTGCCATTCACTACCATTGGCCAGCGCGGCAATGGTGCTGCGCAGTACTTTGCCGGAGCGGGTTTTAGGCAGGCGCTTGACCACCACCACCCGGCGCAGCGCCGCCACCGCACCAATGTGCTCGCGCACGCGCGCGATCAGCTCGTCGCCCACTTGTTCATGCTCGCGTTCGACGCCTGCATTCAGCACCACCAGGCCCAGCGGCACCGCCCCTTTCAGCGCATCGACAATGCCCACGACGGCCACCTCGGCCACCTGCGGGTGTCCGCTCAGCACCTCTTCCATGGCGCCGGTGGACAAGCGGTGCCCAGCGACGTTAATCACATCGTCAATCCGGCTCATGATCCAGATGAAACCGTCCTCATCAATGTGTCCGGCATCGCCGCTCAAATAGTACCCCGGGTAGCGTTTAAGGTAGCTGTCGTGAAAACGTTGCTGCGCGCGCCACAGCCCGCTAAGGCAGCCGGGTGGCAGGGGCAGACGCAATACGATGTTGCCTAGCGTATTGGCCGCGACCGGCCTTGCCTGCTCATCCAACACTTCCACCTGATAACCGGCTACCGGCAAGCCCGGCGAGCCTTGGCGGATAGGTACCTCCGAGAGGCCCTGGCAGTTGGCGACGATGGGCCAGCCGGTTTCGGTTTGCCACCAGTGATCGATAGCGGGGACGGACAAATGCCTTTGTGCCCAGTTTAGCGTGGCGGTATCACTTTTCTCGCCAGCCAGGAACAGCGTGCGCAGGGAGGATGTGTCGTAGTCGCTAAGCAACTCCCCCTGCGGGTCTTCACGTTTGATCGCGCGAAATGCAGTGGGGGCAGTAAACAGAACGGCGACGCGGTGCTGCTGGATGACGCGCCAGAAGGCGCCTGCATCGGGCGTGCCTATTGGCTTGCCTTCGTACATGACGCTGGTGCAGCCGAACAGCAGCGGCGCGTAGCAGATGTAGGAATGCCCGACCACCCAACCGATGTCTGAGGCCGCCCAGAACACCTCACCGGGCTGCATGCCGTAGACCGCATTCATGGAGTAGTTCAGGGCGACCGCGTGGCCGCCGTTGTCCCGTACCACGCCCTTGGGCTGGCCAGTGGTGCCCGAGGTGTACAGGATGTACAGCGGGTCGGTGGCCTTAACCCAGGTGACAGGGGCTTGCGTTGCACCGGCCACGGCGCTCTCCCAGTCCAGGTCGCGCGGCGCCTGCAGGGCAGCCTGGAGCTGTGGCCGCTGCAGAATGAGGCAGTGCGCTGGCGGATGTGCGCATATCTCGATCGCCTGATCCAGCAGCGGCTTGTATTCGATGACCCGCCCGGGCTCGATGCCGCAGGAGGCACTTAGAATCAGCCGCGGGCGGGCGTCATCGATGCGGGTGGCCAGCTCGCGTGCGGCAAAGCCGCCAAACACCACAGAGTGCACCGCGCCGATGCGCGCGCATGCCAGCATCGCGCAAATCGCCTGTGGCACCATTGGCATATAGATAATCACCCGGTCCCCGTGGCCGACGCCCAGCGCCTGCATGGCGCCCGCCAGCCGGGCGGTCTGCTCCAGCAACGTGGCGTAGGTGAGATCCTCGCGCGAGTCGCTTACCGGGCTGTCCCAGGCGATGGCGACGTGCTCGCCGTGCCCGGCCAGCACGTGCCGGTCCAGTGCGTTGTAGCAGGTGTTCAGCTCGCCGCCGCTGAACCAGCGTTGCTGCTCATCCAGCACACTGTCCCAGCGTTTGTGCCAGTGCAGCGAGTCGGCCTGGGTTGCCCAGAAAGCCTCAGGGTCGCGGCGTGCGAGCTCGGTGTGCTGTTGGTAGTCGGGCTTGGGCATAGGCGCATCCGTGGCCGGGGCGTGCGCTGGGGCACGCTCCGGCCATTGTTACCTGGTTAATCGACGGCGTCGCGCAGTTGCTCGTCGCTCATATGATGCTTGGCATCCACTGGGCCCATCAGGGCATTGCTGACCAGCGCGATCGCCAGCAGCGCGGCCATGAGGTACATGGTGAGGTTGTACAGGCTCGGCGTCGGGTCGACCGTGCCGGTGGGCGCTACCTCCATCAGCTTGGCGATGGTGACGGTCTTTTGTTCCACCAGCAGCGCAAGCTGATCTTTGCCGGCGCCAAAGGTTTGCTGGAACAGCCCCGGCTCGATGCGTGCGCTCAGGTCCTCCATCGCAGAGGTGCTGGCGCGGTTGCGCAGTGATGCGATGGCCAGCGGCCCCAGGATGCCGGCGACACTCCAGGCGGTGAGCAGGCGACCGTGTATGCCGCCCACGTAGCGGGTGCCGAAGATGTCCGCCAGGTACGCCGGGATGGTGGCAAAGCCGCCGCCATACATGGTGAAGATGATCATGGTTGCCGCGTAGAAATACACCAGCCATACCGTGCTCGGATTGGCGCTGACCTGCTGTGCGGTGAAGGGGATAGAGGCATACAGCACGATGCCGAGGGCGAAGAATACCCAGTAGGTATTGCGTCGCCCGATAAAGTCCGAGGTGCTGGCCCAGAAGAACCGCCCGAGCATATTGAACAGGCTGATCATAAATACATAGGTGGCAGCGAAGGCCCCGTCGACAATGCCGGGCAGTGTGGTGCCGAAGATCTCGGTCATCATGGTTTTCGCCACACCGATCACGCCAATGCCGGCGGTCACGTTAAAGCACAGCACGATCCATAGCTGCCAGAACTGACGGGTCTTCAGCGCTTCGTCAATGTGTACATGTTTGGTGGTGATCATGCTCTTGGCGGTATCCTCGGCTGCCGGCGGCGTCCACCCGGCCGGGGCCCAACCCGGCGCTGGTATCCGGTAGGAGAAGGCGGCAATCATCATAACGACAAAGTAGATGACGCCCAGGGTGATAAATGTCTGCGCGACACCTACGTTGCCAGTGCCCACCACATAGACCCCTTCGGGCCCTGGCACAATCATCCCGGCCACATCGTTGGCGCCTACCACCACCACTTCTTTAAGCTGACCGGCCACTTCGGCAAAGCGGCGTCCGGCCTGGGTCTGCAGCACCACATCGCTGA
>CBDUQI010000180.1:0-12153 GCA_965369325.1 uncultured Gammaproteobacteria bacterium | reverse complement strand
TGTTCACCTCCGGCGACAAACCAGAGCACATTTGTATCGCTGCGATTTTCATCGGCTTATCCAGTTCTCCCTTGGGTTCAACGCCGTATTATCCGGCGGGCGCCTCGATGCCAGGCACCACCGGCTCATCGGCTGGCGAGGAGCGGCGTGTGGGTAAAATACGCTCAATCAGCGGCTCATCCCAGGAACCAGTTATACGGTACTGCGTGGAGGACAACTCCTTTAGCGGTTTTTTCAGTATTTCCGAAAAAATCAACAGTGCGGCCCCGACCACCGGCCCGCCCGCGATTGCGCCGGCCACCGGCAAAGACGCACCGACGTTCGCCGAAACGACGGCAGTCTGATCGTAGTCGCGAGCGCTCAGCCCGGTGCGCCCAACGATGCCAACATCTGCGGTCGCACCGGTTAGCACCAGATTGCTGGTGTATGCATTACCGCCTTCGAGCGTAAAGTCGCCATTGATCTCATCAAAGCCCAACCCCTGTTCGAACACGTCACGAAAATCCAGCGACAGACGCCGCGGCAGCGCGGCCACACTAAGCAGGCCGAATACCTTGCCAGCGCCGGGTCGCACGTTCAACAACTGGCCATTGGTTACCTTCACCTTTACATCGCCGGTAACTTGGTCCGTCAGCCCAAGATCCGGCGGCCCTGGCCAGCTGAGACTGGCCTGCATGCTTGCTTGCGGCGCCGACATAGATTCGGCGAACGCCAGGCTAGACAACGTCGCCAACAGGTCCGTGCTGTCAAGGGTGAGATCCAGGCGCGACTGCTGACCGTAATCATGCAGCCGCCATTCGCCGCCGCCTTCTACGGTAAAGGCCTCGCTCGCCGTTGCCACACGCGAAATTAGAAGGCCGTCGTTCTGCGCCATCGCCTCCAGCTCTAGCTGCCCGAAGCGCATATCGCGATACTTAAAATCGCTAACTTGCGCCACAATGGACGGCACCACACGCGGATCGGTGGGCTCGGCATCGGCGGCCGGCTCCTGCGCGGTTTCCAGCCACAGCCGCTGCAGCCGTGCAACCACCGGGGCGTTTTCGCCTTCAACATCGCGTGGGATGAACAGTTGCCCGTTAACTCTGGGCGCATCCAGGGAGACCGTCCACTGGTCGGGTTCGGTCTCGATGTCGATGCCCACTTGCTCAAACACCTGACCACCCAACTCGGCCCGCTCGGCTTGCACGGCCAGGTGATCCAACTCCACTCGCAGTCCGCCAGGGGTTTGGGCCGCTCTGGTAATCTGCCCCAGCCAGCCGGCAACATCCAGCCGCTCGACACTCCCTTCAATCACCAGGCCGTCCGCGTGTACGATCGCCGGTGGCCCACTGCCCATCGAGACGGCACCACGACGAAGCTGCCAGCGCGCCCCATCGGGGGCGATATCCGTGCGTTGTAACTCGAACAGCGAACGGTTGCGGCCGTCGTAATCGACCGCCAGACTCACGTTCTGCCCGCCTAGGAACTCACAATCCACCGCCAGACGCCGGGCTTCGTCGGCCGCCTTATCCAGTGGCGCCGGTAGCAGCAGTTGGGTACCGGCTAGGTTGGACTCCACGTGCAAAGAAGTGGTGGCGCCCGGGGCACTGGGCAACTGCACCCGCGCGCGGTAGATACTGCTGCCAGCAAGTAGCTCGCTAAATCTCGGATGCAAGCCGCGCGCCAGATCAATGCCATCAAAACGGCCCTGCAACGACAGTACTGTGGCGGTAAGCGCCGAGCCCGCCACCCCTGCGGGCAGCTCGCTCACCTGCGCGGGCGCGACATCAACACTCACCGGCCGGGTGAACAACAGTGCATCCAGGCGCTGCGCGTGCAAGCCCTGCGGATCGTATCGCAAACGCCCATTGATGGCCTGCAACTGTTCACGAAACCCATTCAGTCCAATAGCGCCGTCGCGGATATCCAGCTCGCCGTGTACCTGCGCGGCACGCACCTGCTTGAGTGGAAGCGTGATTTGCAGGTCCAGTACGCCGCTGCCCGAGGCGGCGCGGATGGGCTCGACATAGTGGGCAAACGGGCTCTCGCGCAATATCGCGACGACATCGCCTAAACCTGATTCGGAGCGGCTGCGGTAGCGCAAAATACTTTTGCGCAAATCGAGGATATCCAGATGTGCGCTGCTAATCGGGCGGCCCAGCAAACTGGCTCGGGTGACCTCGCCGCTCAGACCTGCGTTGTAAAACTCCACGTCGGCATCAACACCGCGCGCAATTGGGAATTTGCGGTTGTACCTGAGGTCAACATCGCGCAATTGAAGTTGCGCGCGAAAATCACCACTGCCCTCGTCAAACGGAAACTGCGAGGGTGCGCCGATGAACGACACCGTACCTTTGTCCACCCGCCCGCTCAGCAGCGATTCGGTTAGCCAACGTTGTACTTTGGGATGCAGCGAGCGATCCGGCAGATAAGCGGTGGCGGCGGCCATATCCACCTGCGACACCTCAAACTGCATATCCAGCATAGTGTGCTCCAACGCCGCCCCGGCGAGCGCTGGCGCCGGCCCGGCCGCGGCCCCGCTTTGCTCATCTGATGCGCCGCCGGGCACCTGCAATTCCACTTTACCCTCGGCACGAAAATCACCATTGCCCAGCACGATGTCAGAACCGCGAATCTCCCAGTGCTGGTCGCTGCGCTGCCACTGCAAACCTGCATCCAGCTCGATCGCTGGTAATTGCCTGGAGTACATCGCTGGAAAACTGCAAACTACCTCTGTGCCCTGCAACTGCAGCTCGCCACCGTCGGCCGTTGTCTGCAATTCGCCCGATACGCCACTGCACCCTGGCAGCCCCATCGCCGGCTGTACCGCAAGATCGGAAAACCGTGCAGCGGCCTGCAGGATCGGCTGGCCTTGCTGCCAGTGAGCACTGGCATCGCGCAAGACACCGCGCGGCGCCAGCGTTTGAATCACCTCGCGCACGTCGCCGGCCGGCAGCAGTGAGGCCAGCGGCACCAGATCGTCCAGTCGTGCGTAATCGGCGCGTAAGGACATCTGCGCCTCAGCGCCCCGCTCCATCCGAAACGTGGATGGTGGCCAGGTCGTGCCATCGCGGCCAACCTCCAGTTGTTCACCTGAGAGCACCCAGCCGGCCTGCGTGCTCTGCCACAGCAGGCGCCCGGCAAGCTGGTCGTAACGCAGTGGTTGATCCGCCGTTACCATCAGCAGATCGCGAAACGCGAGATTGATGCTGGCCTGCTCCAGCGCACCGTTCTGCACAGATGCCCAAAACATGAAGTTGCCAGCCCCCGCCGCGAGACGCGAGACCGGCGGGGGTAGCATCCGGGTGAGCTCACCCAGATCTACCCGGGTGCCCTCCATGTACAGCTGCCAACGCGGCGCCACCCCGGGCACACCAAGGCCATCTGCCTGCGCCGCAAAATCCACATGGCTGCCAATCCCGGGCGGATCAAAGCCGCCGTCCAAGCGCATAAAATCGCGGGTGCGCTCGAAGTTAAGCTCAACCCCGGTGACTCGCGTGGGCGCGGCGCCCACACTCTGGTCTTCAATGATTAATGTGGTATCGCGTAGCGTCAGTCGCCCGCGTGGCAAATTCGCGCGCGCAGCCCCAGCGGCCGCACCGGCCTCTACCGCCGGTAGCGAGCGGCCCAGCACTTGCCACTGTCCGTCTACGCGCTCGACGTCGATCACCACGCCGCGCAACACAATGCGCCCGGGTTGAATGCGCCGATCGCGCACCAGATCCAGCAGACTCAACCCCACCGAACCGCTTTCGGCCGATAACAGCAAGGCGGACCGATCTGAAGCCCACAACGCCCCTTCGCTAAACACCAGCTCCGGTCCGTACAAGCGCCAGCGCGCATCCAGCGTCCCCAGCTCAACATCCACGCCAAGCGCGGCGCTAGCCCAGCTTTCAAGTTGCTCGTGATAGCCTGGGAGCATGGGCAGAAACAGGCGGAACAGGCCCACGGTGAGGGCCAGCAAAATCAGGCAAAACGCGATACCAATCGCGCTCCACTTCCACAGTTTTCTGAGCACGCCCACTATCGCCCTCTACATCAGTACGACATCGTACTGATCCTGCGCATACAAAGGCTCATGCTGCAGGCGGATGGGTTTTTCTGTGGCCTCCTCGAGCGCGGCCAGCGCATCGGACTCCTCATCCAGCAGCGCGTCGATCACCTCCCGATGCGCCAGTATCATTAACTCTTGGAACTCAAACCGTCGCGCCTGGCGGGTGATTTCGCGAAAAATCTCATAGCAGACCGACTCCGGCGTCTTCACCGACCCTTTGCCATCACAGGTGGGGCACGGGCTGCACAGGATATGCTCCAGGCTCTCGCGGGTGCGCTTGCGGGTCATCTCGACCAAGCCCAGCGGCGACACCTCGCAGACATGCGTCTTAGCGTGGTCGTTCGCGAGATAACGTGCCAGCGCCTCCATCACCCGGCGCCGGTGCTCAACCTCCACCATGTCGATTAGATCCAGAATGATGATGCCGCCGAGATTGCGTAACCGCAGCTGCCGGGCAATCGCCTCGGTAGCCTCGAGGTTGGTGCGGAAAATCGTCTCCTCAAGATTACGATGGCCCACATACCCGCCGGTGTTCACATCAATCGTAGTCATCGCTTCGGTCTGATCAATAATCAGATAGCCGCCCGATTTGAGTGGTACTTTGCGATCCAGCGCGCGCTCCAACTCATCTTCCACCCCATAGCGATCAAAGATAGGACGATTGCCGCGATACAGCTCCAGCCTATCGGTAAGCTCGGGGACGAACATGTGGGCAAACCGCCGCATACGTTCAAACTGGGTATCTTCATCCACCAGCACCCGCTCCATATCCGGCCCGAGCAAATCGCGCGCGAGGCGCGAGACCAGCGCCAGGTCCTCGTGCACCAACGTGCCGGCGCTGGCTTTGACCGCTTTCTCGCTCAGCATCTGCCATAGTTTGCGCAGGAACAGCATGTCGGCCCTAAGCGCACCATGCGAGGCACCATCGGCCACCGTGCGTACAATGTAGCCACCCTCAGCCTCGTCATTTTCATCGCCACCGACCAGCGACTGCAGCAGCTCACGCAAGCGCTGGCGCTCCTGCTCGTCCTCTATCCGCGCCGACACCCCGATACCGGAGCCTTTGGGCAAATACACCAGATAGCGCGAAGGGATGGTGACATACGTGGTCAGACGCGCACCTTTGCCGCCAATGGGGTCTTTGAGCACCTGCACCAGTATCTGCCCGCCTTCGCTCACCAGATCGCGAATATTCTCGGCGCGCGGTCCTTCAAAGCCATCCTCATCCAGCGCGGGCGGGGCGATGTCCGAGGCATGCAGGAACGCGGTGCGATCCAGGCCCACGTCAATAAACGCGGCCTGCATCCCGGGCAGCACGCGAGACACGCGCCCTTTGTAGATATTGCCGACCAGACCGCGACAACTGGCGCGCTCGATGTAAACCTCCTGCAGCACGCCGTTCTCAAGCAGCGCGCCGCGCGTCTCGCGCGGGCCCACGTTAATTAATATCTCTGATTTGGAATCGTTGCTCGCGGGCACCGTGCGAGGCGGGGCGGGATCGGGTTGTTTGCGATCGCTATCGTCCATCAGGCAGATCCATCAAGAAAGTTCATCGTAATAAGCCCGCTTTAATAAGCATCTGATGCGTCTCGCATAGTGGCAATCCCATGACGCCGGAGTAACTGCCCTGCAGATGCTGCACAAACACCGCGCCAGCGCCCTGGATGGCGTAGGCACCCGCCTTATCCAGAGGCTCGCCGCTGGCGCAGTACGCGGTGACTTCGTTGGCGCTGATGGCGCGGAACCGCACTTCGCTGCGGCTGACGCTTACCTGCGCCGTCCCCGCACGAACTACGGCCACACCGCTCAGCACGTGATGCGTGCGAGCTGACAGACGCAAGAGCATTTGTTGCGCCTGCTCGACATCCGCCGGTTTGCTCAATACCTGACCGTCAATCACCACCACGGTATCGGCGCCGAGCACCGGCTCCCGGCATTGCAGGTCGTGCCAGGCGGCATATGCTTTGTCCTGTGCCAGGCGCCGTACCAACTGATCCGCCGTTTCATCCAGGCGCGGTGTCTCGTCCACGTCCACTTTGTGTACACGGTAGTTGACCCCAATCTGGGTCAGCAGTTCTCGGCGTCGGGGCGAGCCGGACGCCAGATAGACAAAATCACTCACGTTGCAGCTGGCTCAGTGGCTTAATCGCGCGATTCACCCACCCCGCAGCTAAGACGGCAACAGGCCTCTGGGTTGAGACTACGCCAGTCTTTTTCGTGGAGCTGACGACGCCTGATTCGCACACTGGCATTGGTCACCAGTGTACCTCATGGCAGCCATGCCAAGGGCTAAAAAAACTCGACCCGGGACAGTGTTTTACCACCCTGGCAGGCGGCTCAGGCGCGATGGTAGGGGTGGCCCTTGAGCAGGCTCCAGGCGCGATATAGCTGCTCGGCCAAGATGACCCGAACCAGACCATGCGGTAACGTCAGTGGTGACAGCGAGCACTGCTGGTCGGCGCGTGCAAGGCACTGCGCAGCCAACCCGTCGGGGCCGCCAATCAGAAATGCAACATCGCGCCCGTCATTCAACCATTGCTGCATCGCATCAGCCAGTGCCTCGGTAGAATAACTGCGACCGCCAACCTCCATCGCCACCACCCGCTCGCGCGCCTTGATTGCGCCCAACATACGCTGGCCCTCATCGGCGATAGCGCGTGCCGGATCGGCACCGCGTCCCCGCTTTGCGAGGCTGACCGGGTGGATTTCGATCGGGCATTCGCGCGGCATGCGCTGCATGTACTGCGCGGTGGCGGTCTCCACCCACTGGGGCATTTTGTTGCCGGCCGCGACGATCCGCAGGCGCACCGGCTAGTCCGACAGGGGCTTGCCGGAGGCCCTGGCGCTGGAGGCACGGGTAGGACGAGCGCTCGGCTTCGCCTCAGCATCACTCTCAGCCCGAGCCTGCTCGGGCGGCGCGTCCATATCCCATAACTTCTCAAGCTGATACAAATCGCGCACCCGCGGCAGCATCACATGCAGCACTAGATCACCAAGATCCACCAGCACCCACTGCCCCTCGTCCAGGCCCTCGATGCCGAGCGGTCGTATCCCCGCCTCTTTGCTGGCATCGATGACCTTCTGCGCCAGCGATTTCACGTGCCGATCAGAGGTACCACTGGCAAGCACCATCACGTCCATGATGCTGGTAAGCGCAGCTACCTCAAGCACCGTCACGTTCTGTGCTTTCATATCATCCAGGGCCTCGGTCACCACCTCGCGTATTTTGACCGTGGCCGGATCCAGCGTTGCCCGCGTTGTGTGTTCAGTCAATCCTGTTCCTTCCCGTAGCAACGGGTTTTTTCGATAAACTCACGAACCGCATCCGGCATTAAGAAACGCGGATCGCCGCCTCTGGCGATCAACGCGCGCACCGCACTGGAGGAGATTTCCAGTTGCGTCACCGCATGAATGTAAATATGTCCGGCGCGCCGCTCGTGCAAGTCGGCGACCGTTCCGGTGCCCCGATCGACCAATAGCTCGCCCAACGGCCCGGAGCCTGGCGTGCGCCAGCCCGGGCGATGCGCCACAACCACGTGCGCCAGCTCTAGCACGTCGCGCCAGCGATGCCACTTGGGCAAGCCGATAAACGCGTCCATCCCCACAATCAGGCAAATGGGTCGGGTTGGATACTCTGCCCGCAAATCGGTGAGTGTCTCCACCGAATACGACGGTCCTTCGCGCTTAAGCTCGCGGTCATCCACGCTGAATCCGGGCTGCCCTTCAATCGCCGCCTGGACCATTTGCAGGCGCACCGTCGCCGCTGCCATCGGCGTATCCCGATGTGGCGGTGTACCACACGGAACAAAGCGTAGCTCATCCAGACGCAGCGCGCGCCGTAGCTCAAAGGCTGTGCGCAAATGCCCGTAATGAATCGGGTCAAAAGTGCCGCCAAAAACACCAAGAGTACTCAACTGGCGGTCGCCTGCTGCCGGTTGGCCATATCAAATACCACGCCAATCAGCGATTCCCAAGGGCGCCCGGCACGTTGGCCTTTCACCACCCGGTCGGCCTCGCCAGCCTGCCCGATCAACTCGTGTATCCCGCGCAACCCCAGCCGTCGTGCGGCACCCGCGATCAGTCCCTGGCGTTTGGGCCATACACCGCGCATCGCGGCGTTCTGCGATTCGCCCTGCGCAAACGCCCACGCAACATCAGCCAGCCCGCGCAACTCGCGGCTAAGCGCCCACAAGATCAGCGGCGGCTCAACCCCTTCACTACGCAGCCCATGCAGCACCCGCAGCGCCCGTCCTGGGTCGCCTTCCAAGGCCGCGTCGGCTAGCTGAAACACATCAAACCGCGCGCTGTCAGACACCGCGCGGGTCACATCCTGTGCCGTCACCGCACCCGGGCCGTGCACCAACAACAGCTTGTCAACCTCTTGGCTCGCCGCCAGCAAATTGCCTTCTACCCGATCTGCAATCAGCCCGACAGCCTCTTTATCGGGCTTGAGCCCGCGGCTGCGCATCCGTTTGCCAATCCAAGCGGGCAGGCGCGCCGTCTCGACCGGCCAGATCTGCACTAAGGCCCCCGCGCCACCCAGCGCCTTCACCCATTTCGCGTTGGCCGCGGCACGGTCAAGTTTGGGCGCGCTGATCAGCAGCAGCGTATCCGGCGGCGGGTCTTGTGCATACGCCACCAGCGCGGCACCGCCATCTTTGCCCGGTTTGGCTGAGAGCATCCGCAGCTCGATAATCCGCTGCTGGGCAAACAGCGACATGCTTGCGCCGCTGGCCAGCAGCTCATTCCAGTCAAACCCGCGACCGGTAAACAGCAACTCGCGATCTTCATAGCCACGCGCACGAGCGGCTGCGCGGACCGCGTCCCCGGCCTCACCCAGCAGCAACGGCTCATCCCCGCTCAACAGATACACCGGGGCCAGCTGCTCGCGCAGGTGGCCATCCAGTTGTTCGAACGAAACTTTCAAGAAAATTCAGCCTCAACGGTTAATTGCCGGACAATAATACCGTCACCGCCGGGCGGGCGCGAAAAATCAGCCCGATTTAATAGTTGCTCACAGCTTGTACGCACCTCCACAGATGAACCAGGCAAGCGGCGAAATGGCCAGCGCCACGGATCAGGACTGGTTGGAGGCGCCGGTCAGGGCGCCAGCGGCATCGATCACCCCCCGCGCAAGCAGCCAGTCGAACGCATCGGTGGCATCTTGCTCAAACCACAACGCGGCCGAGCCCAGACGAAAGGAATAGCCCCAGGTATCCATATCCAAAAACATCTGCTCGCGCGAAAACCCGATCTGCTCGCCCAACAACACCTGCAGATAGCACACCGCGACCTCTTCCAGATCGTCACTCCCCGCGTCGGTATCCAGCCCGCAGCGTCGCGCGTTGTTCATGCAGAGGAAGTGCCCGGCCTCATGCAAGGCCGAATGCACTGGTGTGTCGCCGCGCACGAGCAAGCAACTCCCTTGTAGCCCGGCCTCTTCATCACCCCAGAAACTGCCCGGGATCGGTTGCCCGTCCGCAATCCAGCTAAGGCTCAGGCCGTAACCTTGCAACAATGGGGGCAACTGCACCAATTGCCCTTGGGCGCGGGCCTCAGCCAGCCGAAAAACGTTGCTCACGGGGCCTGCGCGCCAGTTACTGCGCCTGCGCGCGGGCGAGTAAATCCAGCCGGCGCATCAGCAGCTGCACCAGATCGTCCACCATCGCCTGCTGCAGAAACTGCGCCTCGCGACGTTTGCCAAGTACATCGTTGGCATCAAACCGATAATCACGCGTCACGGTGATGGTCTCCGGCGCCAGCAGCGAATCGCCGTTAACATCCACCGCGAAACTCAGCGTATGAAACAGCTCGTACTCCTCAGGCACACCGGTGGGTGAGACCGACAGAATGCGCTCACCGGACTGATCCGTGAGCAAGCGTAATACAGCACTGGCCTGATCCGGGCTGTCGCTCAGACTGGCACCGGCCGCCCGCAACGCGCGGTTCAAGCTAAGCGTCACCGGTGCCCGCGCATCCGAGGTTTGCACAAATGTGTGCTGCATTTGCGGCGCCAGTGTACGCGCACCCTGCAAGGTAAAACCGCACGCGCTTAGCAGTGCGCCGAGCACCAGTGCCAATAGCAGCCCCCCAGCGCGATGACTAGACAACAACCACATTGACCAACTTCCCGGGAACAACAACGACACGTTTAACGGATTTGTCCGCGATAAAGCGCTGCACGTTCTCTACCTGCATCGCGGCCTGCTCAATCTGCGCAGCGGTGGCACTTGCCGCCACGCCAATGCGACCGCGTAATTTGCCATTCACCTGCACGATAATCTCAAGCGAGTCCTGCACCATAGCGCTCTCATCCACCGACGGCCAGTGCGCATCGATCACCGCTTGGCGCGCATGCCCAAGCGCCTGCCACAGTGTGTGGCACAGATGCGGCACCATTGGCGCCAGCATTAACACCACGCACTCCAACGCCTCTTGCACAACGGCACGCCCTTGATCGGACTCATCCTCAAATTCAGCCAGACGGTTCATCAATTCCATGATGGCCGCAATGGCGGTGTTAAACGTGTAGCGCCGCCCAATGTCATCGCTCACCTTGGCCAGCGTCTCATGGGTATGGCGACGCATTTTCTTTTGCGTCTCATCCAATGCGCTGACTTGTAGCGCAGGTGCCTTGCCGGCCAAATGATGGCGATAAACCGCCTTCCATACGCGGCGCAAAAACCGCTGCGCACCTTGCACGCCATTCTCCGACCATTCCAGTGACTGGTCGGGCGGCGAGTTGGAAATCGTGAACAGGCGAACGGTATCTGCACCGTACTGCTCGACCATGGGTTGCGGGTCAACCGTATTGCCTTTGGATTTGGACATTTTGGCGCCATCTTTCAGCACCATGCCCTGGGTGAGCAGGTTGGCAAAGGGTTCGCCCGCGCGCATCAAACCGGCGTCACGCATCAGCTTTTGATAAAAGCGCGCGTACAACAAATGCAATATCGCATGCTCGATACCGCCGATGTACTGATCCACGGGCATCCAGTAGTCCGCCCGCTCATCCACCATCCCATCGGCATCCGGGCAGGTATAACGAGCAAAATACCAGGAGGATTCCATGAACGTGTCGAAGGTGTCGGTGTCGCGCTTGGCTTGCCCGCCGCAGCTGGGGCACTGCGTCTGGTAGAAGTCCGGCATCTCCGCCAGAGGCGGCACCGTCTGATCGAACTTTAGATCTTCCGGCAGCCGCACTGGGAGTTGCTCATCCGGCACCGGCACGATGCCGCAACCATCGCAATGCACCATCGGGATGGGGGCGCCCCAATAACGCTGTCGTGATACGCCCCAGTCACGCAGGCGGAAATTTACCTGGCGCTGGCCGCTGCCATGTTGCTCAAAATACGCACACAGCCGCTCGAATGCGGCATCAAAATCCAGCCCATCGTACTCCCCGCTGTTAATCAACAGCCCGTGTGGCGTGTACGCCTGGGTGCTTAGGTCCGCGCTGCCGCCATCGCTCGGTTCGATCACCTGATGGATCGGCAAGCCGTACTTGCTCGCAAACTCCCAATCGCGCTGATCGTGCCCCGGCACCGCCATCACGGCACCCGTGCCGTAACTCATCAGCACAAAATTGGCCACCCAAACCGGCACCTTCTCGCCGGTGAGCGGATGCACCGCATCGATACCTAGCGCCACCCCCTCTTTGTCCATCGTCTCAAGCGTCGCCTCGGCCACGTCCATCTGCGCGCACCGCTGCACAAACGCCTGCACCTGTGGGTTGCTCAGCGCTGCCGCTTGGGCCAGAGGGTGCTCAGCAGCCACCGCCATGTATGACACGCCATACAGGGTATCCGGGCGCGTGGTGTAGATGCGCAACGGCTGCGCATGGCCGGGCACTGCAAAATCCACCTCCAGCCCTTCGGAGCGCCCGATCCAGTTGCGCTGCATCGTGCGCACCGCCTCCGGCCAGCCCGACATCCCGTCCAGATCGTCGAGCAATTCCTGCGCGTACTGGGTAATGCGCATAAACCACTGCGCCACATCCCGTTTGATCACGGTGGTGCCGCAACGCCAGCAGCACCCGTCCTCTACCTGCTCGTTGGCCAGCACCGTTTTATCTTCCGGGCACCAGTTCACCGGCGAGGTCTTGCGATACACCAGCCCCT
>CBDUQI010000179.1:0-12181 GCA_965369325.1 uncultured Gammaproteobacteria bacterium | reverse complement strand
CGGCGGCGGTTGTGGCCAGCCGATCCAGGCCTTCGATGGTCGCGAGACGGTGGTCGAACGAGATATCACCCTAAGAGGCCTGTTCGACATCCGACTGGTGCGCCGCTACGAAAGCCAGAGTACTTACGACAGCCCGCTGGGATATGGTTGGGCCTTTACTTACGATCGACGACTGTACGAATACGCGGATGGCTCGGTGGTCATCCGTTACGCCTGCGGCAACCGCGACCAGTTTGTGTTCTCCGGTGGCGCTTACCAGACAGCGATTGGCGGGCGCCGCGGAATGCTGGAGGAAAACCCCGATGGCTCCTTCGTATTCAAACGCCGTGCAGGCGGGCGCGAGTTCTACGATGCCGAAGGTCGGTTGTCAGCGCTGCAGGATAAGTACGGACATCGGCTGGAACTTACCTACGACGCGCGCGGGAAGCTGCCGCTGACCGGCACGTCAACCTTTGCGGTCGATCCCACCGCGCCGATGACGGTGGCCCAGACTTACCGCATGACCAGCATCGCCGAACGTGCAGCAGATGGTGCGCTGACCGGCAACTCACTGGCCTTCAATTACAATGAGAGTACCGGGCGGCTGATTTCGGTGGTGAGCAATGATGGTCGCACGGTGACGTACGAGCATGATGTACTGGGTGCCTCCACAGGAGGCAACCTGCTCAACGTTACTGGGCTTGAGTCCTACCTTACTGAGTATAAATACGAGGATCCGCTGGATAGCCACAACCTCACCTGGTTCCGTAAAGGTGCTGGCACCGATCCGTACGTGAATACCTATGATGATCAGGATCGTGTGATCACGCAGGTGCGCGGCGACGATGTAATGAACTTCACATACACCGTACCGCAGGCCGAGACACAGATAACCCGAACCATCCTGGATCAGAACGGCGAGAATCCTTACGACGTCAGCACTTACTACTGGTTTGATGCCGGCGGTAACGTCGTCAAAAGCCGCGATGCGCTCGGGAACGAGACCGAGTACGTGCGCAATACCAATGGACGCCGGATCGAAAAACGTATCTGGGAGAACACCGGCACGGTGGCAGAGCCAGTGCTAGCCTTGGTCAAGAGCTGGTTCTACGACTACAACGCTGACGGCAATCGTACCTTCAAGGCAATCACGCTGGACAGCGGCGAGGTACTGACCTGGACGTGGACTTATGATCACGGCTGGACCGCGAGCTCGCAGGTCACCTCCAGCGCAGCCCCGGGACGCATCTTCCGCACCGAGCATACGTTTTATCGCGACGGCGACGGTGTGCCAACCAACGTGCACGAAACCAAGCGTCGACTGGACGATGGGAGCTTCCTCAGCACCACGTATACCTATGACGCGAAGAACCGATTGCTGACCGAGGTGGCGCCCGACGGTACCAAGCAGGTGTCCGAGTACGCCAACGGTAGCTTGCGGGTCACCAAGCGCTACTACGAGATCGGCGGGCAGGAGAGTACCACTAAGCGTGAGCGCTACGTGTATGACGCCCGCCACTATCGAGTGCAGATTCAGGATGCGCGCGATAACATTACCACGCGCGCTTACGACGGTTGGGGGCGGGTTACCAGCATTTTGAATCCCTTGGGCGAGGAGACACTGCACACCTACGTCAACCAGAACCGGGTACGCACTGAGACGGGTAAGACCGCCAGCGACGGTGGCCAGGTGGTGTCGTTTGTTTACGATGCGCGAGATCGATTAGTTGAGGTTAACCGCGAAGACGACAATGCCGATATTAGTATCCTCTCGCAGCTGGAGTACGATAGCGCCGGGCAGTTGTTGCGACTGGTAGATGGCGTGGGCCGCGGCAGAACATTGCTCTACAACGAAGTCGGTCGCGTGGCCTCCACCCTTGACGATGATGGCAACCAAAATTTCTTTAGCTACGACCCTAGCGGAAACCGCACGCAAGTGACCGACGGCCTGGGCGGTATCACCAATCTGAGTTATGACGATGCCAACCGCCTGACCCGAATCGAACGCTTGGGCACCACACCGCTCGCAGTGACCCTGTTCAGCTACGATGCCAAGAACAACCTCACACAACTGACGGATGCCAATGGGCATACCACCACGTATGTGTTCGATGCGTTGTCCCGGCGCCTCAGCGAGAACCGGCCCCTCGGGCAAAGCACTGTCTACACCTACGATGCTCAGGACCGTATCGACAGCGTGGTGAGCGCACAGGACGCACGCATTACCTACACCTACCACCCCTGGGGGCAACTCAGCGAGATGCAGTTGTTTACGGCCTCTGCCGATGTCACGCCCGTCAGGACCGTCACCTTTGCCGGTGATCTGGATGGCAACCCAACCAGTATTACGGACGATGCGTTATCCGGCACACCGAGCTTCGTTAATACATTTGACGCCCTCGGCCGCATCGACACTGAGATGTTGGCGTATGTGCCGGGCGGTGGTGTAAGTCTGGATCATGACTATGACCGCTTTGGCAATCGCGCAGGCCTGGAACTGGATGATGGCTCCAGTTTCCCCAGTACCTATCAGTTTGATCAGCTCAACCGACTGATCGGCGCAAACCTGCTCGGTAGCCAGGTGGATATGATGCATACCGGTGCAGACGCCGTATCCCAGCGCAGTTATGGCAGCGGGGTGGTGGATACTCGCAGTTACAGCATCGCCGGACCGTTGTCTTCAATTACGGTGAGCGGTAACGCGGGCACGCTACGCAGTTTCGCTTACACCTACGATGGGCAACTGAATCTGGATACCGCCACTGACGATGGCGTGGTGAATGATTATAGTTATGACCCGTTTAATCGTCTGGCCGGCGTTACCCGCACGGGCACCACGGGGCTGCCGACCAGCGAGAGCTTTACCTACGACAGCAACGGCAATCGTGAGGATGCGGGCGATGCGGCGTTGTACAACTATGATGACAACGATCGAATTCTGGCCAGCCCGGGGCTGACCTATATCTCTAACTCGGATGGTAACGTCATCTCCCGCAGCGACGGGCTTAGTATGACCTACGATCCGCTTGGTCGGGTTGCCTCGCTCTCCACCAGTACCGAAAATGCTAGCTATCAGTACGACTATCGCGGGCGGCGGGTGAGCAAGACAGTCGCTGGTGTGACTACGTGGTATGCGTGGGATTACGGCCGAGTGGTGGGTGAGTACTCCAACACCGGCGCGGCGCAGCAGCGCTACGGTTATCTTCCGCGCACGTTTACACCGAGTGTTGTGGTTAACGCCTCTGGTACGTTCGACGTGCACCTGGATTTCTTGAGCACGCCGCGCCTGATTACCGATAGTGCCGAAAACGCTGTGTGGCAGGCGGACTATCAGGCATACGGTAGCGCGTTAGTTGATGAGGATGTGGATGGAAATGGTCAGGCCTTTGAGTTTAATTTCCGCTTCCCCGGGCAGTACTACGATGCCGAGTCGGGTCTACACTACAACTGGACCCGGTATTACGATCCCGTGTTGGGGCGATACCTGCAGCGTGATGTTATCGGCCTGGCCGGTGGGTTAAATACCTATCTGTACGTTAACGCCAACCCGGTCAATTTGTTTGATGAAACGGGCTTGCTCTGGAGTTGGGGCGGTGCCGCGATCGGTGCTGGATTGGGCGCCGTCGGAGGCTTTTTCTACGGCGTTGGCACACAAACGGTGTCGGCTGCGCAGGGCAATGGGTTCGACTGGTCCGGTGTCGGTAATGCGACTATTGGGGGAGCGGCGGCCGGCGCCGTGCTTGGTGCGGTGACAGGGGCGGTTACCGGCGATGTCTCCGCGGCATTGGTCATCGGCACAGCGGGCAGCGGCTTTGTTGGCGGCGCTGCGGAGGGCCTTGGCCTGTTTGGCGGCGGCGACGATCCGGGCGCAGGCGAGGGCACTGGTGATGGCACTGGCACCGGTGATGGGACTGGTGGTGGCGGCATGTGCCAGTAGGCACCGGCAATGAATAAAGTGCTTGTGATGATCCTGCTCGTCGTGCTTGCTGCGATAGTGATCGCTGGGGTGATGGCAGTACTGCCCGACAAATATGCCGACAACTACTTTGTCAAAGGCGCACTGGTCGGGGTGATTGCAATAATGTTGCTGAAGGCTTGGCGGGTGGTCGGGTAGCGTACGCGGCGGCACCTTAGCGTGGGGCGGGCGCCAGTTCGATCCAGGCGCCTGTGTCATCACGTTGTATTGCGGTCGCATATCGGTGGCTAAGTCGTGCTACCTGCTCAAGGATGGCATCAGCTTGCTCGCCGACCGCGACGTTAACGGCCTTATCGCGCAACGTAATAGGAATTAGTTCAACGCGCTGGATGCCGGTAGCGTTCAGCGTCAGCCGAGGCATCACTGCAAGATCGTCCCAGCCCTGAAACTTGAAGTCGACCAGAAAATTTCCCAGATCATAAAATATCGGCTTGTTCCGATAAATCTCAATGCCGTGTGTCCGATGCGAATGATGCCCGATCACCGCATCAAACCCCATGTCGATGGCGGCCTTCGCCATCTGTTGTTGCATGGGTGATGCCTCGGACGTGTGATTGGCGCCCCAGTGCAGGCTAAGCAGTTGCAATGCCTCGGTGTTCGCGTGCGCGTGCAATGCCTGTTGCAGTCGTTGGTTGAACGCGTTCAGGTCTCGCTCGCTGATCCAGGCGTAGCCTGGCTGGCGATCGGTTGCCGCAAACTCAGGCTCGATAGTGGTGAAACTGAATAACTGTAGCTGGATGCCGTTCAGTGTGAATGCCACTGGCGCTACGGCCTGTGCTGAATTGCGTCCGGCGCCGGAAAATAGAATGTCTTGGGCCGGTAAATGCGTATCGAGCATCTCCATCAGCGCATCCGGCCCGTAGTCCATCGCGTGATTGTTGGCGGTGGAGACGACGGTTAGGAGGTTCGATGGAAACACCTCCAGCATGTCCGGTCGCGCGCGCAGATGCCATACTTTCTCGCCACTTTTATCGATGGCTTGTCCGCTATCCGCCACGACGCATTCAAGGTTTACAAATAGCCCGTCGGCGTTATCAAGATAGGGCTGGATGCCACGGAACGCATGTTTCTTCCCATAGCGATCGGCCCACCGTTGGGTGAACCGGCCTAGCTGCACATCACCACCCAACAGCAGTGAGGCCCCCTGCGCGGGCGTGCCCGTGCCCTGGCGGGGGCTCCCGTTGCGGGCGGCCGCCGGGCGTTGGTGAGTGCTAAAGCGCTGCAATGCTCGATCTACAAACGCGCGATTGGATGGGGCTGCATTTAGCAGGGCGTCCGCTGGGACAAACCTGCGCACCGCCATCGCGGCCATGATGGCGTGCTGAGTATTGTCGATCCGTAATTGGTTGTCGGTCACGGTCGTGCGCAAGCCGCCCATTGCGCGTGCCTTACGACTGAGATAGAAGTTGTTGTCGGTGCGGTACTGCAATTGCATCAGGCTGCGCAAGCCCCACCGGATTGCCGTCAGATAAGCCTGTGCGCGGATCTCATCATTGGCTCTCACGGCAAGGTCGTAGGCGTAGGCAAGGCCTTCCACATACACCGCCGTGGAGGAGGCGTGCGGCGGGCCGTTGCCAGAGAACTCCTGACGAAAGAAGCGACCGCGAATGTCCGGTGCACTGTCGGTGCTTAAGTCCTGAATGCAGATTAACCAATCGTTCATTTCGAAGATGGCCTGGCGATAAGCCTCGTCGTCCGTCAAGCGGAACAACTCCCAATAGGCCATGGTATGCCACGGCACAAATGGGGTGTAGCGATTAGTGCGCTGGTAGTACTGCATGTAGTAGATCATGGACGCGCGCAGCATCGCGAGTTGCTCTGGGTGGGCCGCAAGGCTCGGTTGTCGGCTCAGTGCGAGCATCGCCTCACCCGAGTAGAAGCTTTGTAGATCATTGCGTTCTTGCGGAATTAAAAAGGTGCGAAAACTGCCGTCGGGTTGGCGCAGGTGCCACAGCAAATCGATCAGCCGTGAGCGTTGCAATACGTGCTCATCAACGTTGTCGGCGCCGCCTTCCTGGAGCGCTAATGCGGCCAGCGCGGCGGCACCAAGTTTTGCCTTATTGTCATGATAGATGAAGCCCAACCCGTCGCGCTCGCGATAGTATTGGACCAGGTTGTAGTTGGCATTACGCTGCCAGGCAGTGTAGGTGCGCGCGTCGTTGTGTTCGCGGGCGTAGCTTGCCAACGCCAGTGTGGCCATCCATTGACGGATCATGTTGTTGCGCCGGCTGTACTCACCGCGTGAGGGCATGTACTTGTATTGCATGCGTCCGGTGTTGCGCACGCGCTGGCGCAGCCAGTCCGTTGCCTCATGGAGAAAACCGTCAACACGAGTGGCCGTCACCTGGTCGAGCGAAACCGGACGGTCCGAGCGAAACTTACCGGAGGGCTCGTCCTCGGCGGATGCTTGTACCAGGTGCAGGTTGGTTAGTTTGAACAACGCCATGTTGGCGTTTCGGTAGGCGCCCGCATCGGCGCCAAGCGCCTCCCCCAAGCGCTCCATCAACTTGCGCGTGGAGTAGTTATGAATGATGGGTTTGCTGGGCGCAAACAGCGCAACACGACCTTGGCCAATCAGCGCAAGGCCATCAAGGCCAAGGTCCACTTTGTCTTCGAGGCTGGAGATGGAGCGCTGCTGCAGCGCCTCGGCCTTCAGGAACAAGGTGAGTTCGATTCCCAAACCATCGTTAATGTTCGCTGTGAAGTCTGTGCGGTTTCCGTCGGCCACTACTTGCCGGCGCAGCGCGATGGCACGGAAGATCGCCATCCGCAAGTTTTGGCTGAGCGACTGATGGCCGACCGCCACACCTTCAGCTAAGTACGCACCTCGGTGGCGCAGGCTAAGATGTACGGCCATGGCCGGTAGCGTGCGCAGATCTGGCAATGGATTGCCGTCGGGTTGGTCAATCTGTTGCAGGAAGAGCGAGCGAATGTAAGTGAACATCGCCTCGCGCTGCTCGCTGGAGAATTCGCCCATCGCCACGCTGGGGATGTCGGTGCCGGGGACAGAATAAAGATGCGGGTAGTTACTACTCGCAGGGGCTGCAGCCAACGGCGGGGACAGTACCGCCATAGCGGCCAGGCATAACCAGACCGCGTGCCACTGGGTGACGCGGTGGATGGCACTGGGACGCGCCCTAAGCATGGTCCCGTTGCACAGTGGTGGGCCGACGCCGCCGTCGCGCTTGCAGCATTCGAACGATGATCGCCAGCAGGATGCTCAGGCCGGCGGCCCAGTACAACGGGGCAGCGATCAGCGTACGGGCTTCGCTGCCTACCAGTAGTGCGTGGACCAGCATTGCGCTAACACTGCTCAGGCCCAGCCAGTGCCCAAGGCGCCAGTGGGACCCAAGCCGTCGCCGCAGCAGGGCAGCGAGGATGGCGACAGGCAACGCCCAAATGGCGATGGCACCCAGCGAGAGCGCGGTGCGGTAATACCCGTGGGAGAAATCCGGTACCAGCAGCGATAGGTCCATCTGGCCAGTGCGTGCACCAGCCGCGCTAACAAACAGTCCGGCATGTGCCGCCGCCAGCAGCACCACGCAGAGGCCTGTTATCCGGTGTGTACTCAGGCGCCAGCGCGCGAGGCGGGATAGTTCAGCAGTGCGCCCCAGCAGGCCATAGAGTGCCTGCAACCAAAGCAGCAGCCCGGCATAGAGGCCGGCGAGTTTCGCCAGAACATATGTGAACTGCCCGGGAGGTGCGTTACCACTGAAGTAGCTGCTTAGATCCCCGGCGGCGCGCAGCCACAAAGCGGCGGGCGCGAGAAGTAACAGGAGCGCGATTGTCATGGCGATGGCACGGCGGGGGAGGTTGTTCACTGGCATGCGCTCTCACCGCGTGCGCAGGCGAGCAGGGCGGCAAATGCATGAGAGTCGTCGGGCCCGTTGTTACTCGCGGTTGGCAGGTGCTGTGCGCGCCAGCCGGCCAAGCCGTGCGGGGACATCGTGCCCACCGGCCAGATACCGTGCTCCGCCAACGCTTTGCCTACCTCGAAGCCGCGGAAGTCCTTAATGCAATATGCGATGACCAGATCCGCGTCGGCCAGCGATGCGACGCTGTCAGCGTTCACCTCGCGCAGCTTCAGGTTGATGGCACCCGGAATCCGGCTCTCAGCGAATTCAGGTGCTTCACGGACATCAACAAAGCGCACGTCGCGGCCTTCGGCGATTTGGCTGAGAATGTAGGTGAGGCGAAGCTCCGTTGGCAGGCGCGGCAGCGGGGCACTCGCCGTCGCGGGTTCCGGCGTGTGGTCGCAGCGGGCATCGCCCATCGCGTTGGCGAACAGATCGGGCAGCATCTGCCCGCTCGCGGCGGGGGCATCTGCACTGTCGGCCAGCATTGCATATGCGCCGTCGAAAAACGCGGTGTAACAACCGTCGCGCCGGGTGTCACCGCCCAGTTCCGTCTGTAGCTGACGGAAGCCAATCTCGACGTTGCGTGCCACCGCGTTCGGCGCGCGGCGCCAAGGGGCGATTTCCACATTGTCGACGGTGTGTGCAAGTGCCTGCAGAATCGGGTCGTCCATCGGGTGAGCGGCGAGCAGATTGGTGAATGCGGTGTGGTTTGCTGTACGCCGATAATCGGCATCTGCAAAGGCAAAGGTGGTGCCTGTGCGGATGACTGCCCCCTGCGGCCGCACAGCGACTCGCTGACCGGGTGTGATATGCGTTTCGACCAGCCAGATGGAGGCTCGTGTATCCAACGCGATGCTATCCCAAGTGACATAGCTCGCCGTGAGGGGGCCTGGCTCGCATCCAGGCAGGCTTAACGCAGCACCTAGCGCTAGGGCTAAGCGCAAGCTGTGGGGTAGATATATGATCGGGCGGTCCTTTACTGATTTTAGGGCTGACTTTGGGCCTGATTTCGAGTCGGGTGTGTGCTGAGCACGGTGCGAGGTGCAGGATGCCGTGTCGGCGAGTGGGTTTCAACTGATGCGTTGCGCCATAAGGAGCGATCAAGGGGGTATTGCTATACCGGCTGCGTGCCAGAGGCTAGAATAGCGCGCGGTGGCGCAGCCGCAGTCGCGGGACCACGTGGCGGGCGTCGCCGGTTATTCCGGCATAAACACAAGGCGGTGAGTGCACCGCAACTACTCACAGGAAACACACATGGACCTTAGAGACAAAACGATCGTGATTACCGGGGCGGCCAGGGGGTTGGGCGGCGGCATGGCGCGTCGGCTGGCCGGCCAGGGCGCAAGGCTTGCGATCGTAGACCTGGATGATGACGCGCTGAGTGCGATGAAAGCCGAATGCGAATCGCTGGGCGCGCCGCAGGTAAATGCTTATAAGGTCAACGTGTCGGCCGAGGACGAAGTCGTCGGCTTGTTCGATAGCGTGATTGCCGATTTTGGTGCCTTGCACGGGCTGGTGAACAATGCCGGCATTACGCGCGATGCCCTTACGTTGAAATACAAAGACGGCGAGCAAGTGTCCAAGATGTCGCTGGCTCAGTGGCAGTTGGTGATTGATGTAAACCTCACAGGTGTGTTTCTGTGCGGTCGTGAGGGGGCAGCGAAGATGATTGAAGGCGGCCAGCCGGGTTGTATTATCAACATCTCCTCAGTCTCACGAGCGGGCAATATGGGCCAAGTGAACTACTCCGCCACCAAGGCGGGCGTGCAGGCGATGGCTGTGGTATGGGCTAAGGAGTTTGCACGCTATGGCATTCGCGCCGCCGCGATCGCGCCTGGCTTTATTGGCACCGAGATGGTGATGTCCATGAAACCGGAGGCACGTGAGAAACTCACCAAGGGCATTCCGCTAAAACGTATTGGTGATCCGGATGAGATTGCCAAAACAGTGCAGTTTATTTTCGAGAACGACTACATCAGCGGCCGCTGTATCGACGTGGACGGCGCTATCCGTATGTAACCAGAGGCGGGGTGTGTGCAGACACGGCTCGTGATCATAAAACCGAGTGCCGATTTAAGTACAATGCTTAGATGAGTAGCTATACAGATCAACGTTTTTCGTCCCGCTTAGGGTTGCTGCTGTGCGTGCTGGGAATTGCCGTTGGCACTGGCAATATCTGGCGGTTTCCGCGGATCGCAGCGCAAAACGCTGGCGAGCAGGGGGCCGGTGCATTTTTAGTTGCATGGTTGGTGTTTTTGTTTGTCTGGAGCGTGCCACTGATTATCGCCGAGTACGCCCTGGGGCGAAGTGGACGCATGGGCGTGATGGGGACTTTTGCCAAGATCGCGGGCAAGCGTTACACGTGGATGGGGGCGTTTGTCGGATTTGTCGCCGCAGCCATCATGTTTTATTACTCGGTCGTCGCCGGTTGGTGTTTTTATTATCTGCTTAAGATGACCACGACGGAACTGCCGCTGGACATGCAATCCGCCATGACCGTTTGGGATGGTTTTCAAAGCAGTGGGTTCCCTGTGGTATTTCATGCGCTGGCCATGGGGGTTGGCGCTATCGTCGTGTGGAATGGCATCAAGTCGATCGAAAAAGCCAATCTGGTGTTGATCCCCACATTGCTGCTTATCATCCTGCTCTGCGCCGGGCGCGCATTGACCCTGGATGGTGCCTGGGAAGGTGTTGCGTTTTTGTTTACCCCGGATTGGGGTACGCTGCGCAGTCCACAGATCTGGCTGGAGGCGCTAACTCAGAATGCTTGGGACACTGGGGCAGGTTGGGGATTAATCCTGACTTACGGCGCCTACATGCATGCCCGCCACGGTGTGGTTAAGAACGCAGTTATTACTGGTGTGGGCAACAATCTGGTCTCGTTGTTGGCGGCGACGGTAATTTTCGGCACAGTATTTGCGATTCTGGGTGCGCAAATGAGCAAACCGGAAGTGCTGTCGGTTATGCAGTCCAGCGGCCCTGCGGCCACCGGGCTGACCTTTATCTGGATGCCGCAACTGTTTGCGAAAATGCCAGGCGGATCGGTATTTGCCATCCTATTTTTTCTGGCGCTTACGTTTGCAGCCTTCAGTTCTTTGATCTCAATGATTGAACTGGCCGCTCGGATTGTCATGGATCTGGGTGTGAGCCGCGCGCGGTCCATTATGTTGGTCTGTGGCGCCGGTTTCTTGCTTGGCGTGCCCTCGGCCATGCACCTGGGGTTCTTCAGTAACCAGGACTTTGTGTGGGGCGTGGCCTTAATGATTTCTGGTGCGTTTATCGCGTTCGCGATCACTCGGGCGGGGGTAACCCAGTTCCGCGAGGAAGTGATCGACGGTCTTCCTAACGATTGGCGCGTTGGCGCCAAATGGGACTTAGCGATTACCTGGGTGATTCCAATGCTGGCGATTGTGCTGCTGGTTTGGTGGCTGTATTTGTCTGTTAGCGTGTACGCGCCGGATACCTGGTTCAATCCACTTGATCCATTTAGTCTGATGACCTGCCTAGTGCAGTGGGGTGTCGTGATTGTGGTGGCGCTGGCCGCCAATCGCGCGCTCAACCGACGGATGTTCGGCGAATAGTTAACTGGGCGAGTCTTCGCCCAAGCGATCGGATTTTGTCGACCTTGGCATTCTGAAAGATCAACTTTTCCAGGCGCCCGGGGCCCAGCCCGCTGGGCACCCTCTGCAACAGAGATCACGACGAGGGATAACTCACGGCTCGCGTAGCAGAGGCCTACGCTAGCCATGATTGGACGGAAGGTGACGGCTCGGAGCAGTGGGTTCCAAATGCCAAGTATCTCCTCTCAATGTTGTTGTAAATGCCCAAAAACGTTGTTTTTTTGCCTATTCCCAACTAAGGGTAGGCCTGGTTGCAATGCCCAGATCCTCTCCATATTATGTCCACTCGGACATGGTTAACATAACCCGGCGACTTGAAGGAGCAGAAGGGCAGGATCGAACAACAATACCAATATGAGACCAGCCGTATTCGCTCAGGCAAATACCTGGTTGGCCCCGGCAACGTCAAGCACGTCACGTCCGTTCACCAAGGTGGTGAGCGAGTGATGGCCATACGCTAATCAACGAGCGAGCCGCTTTTTTACGTTGTTAGGGAGAATGTGAAATGACCAACTTCAAGAAGGTATTTCTGGCAGTGATCGCGGGGGCTTGCTTTGCGCTGCCCAGCCAGGCGGCTGATGAGGCGACCACCAAGACGCTTGAACTGCAGTCGGTGGATGTCACCGTGCTGAAGCTGAGCACCATCGAAAACGAAGCTGACGAGAATGCCAGCGAGGTGCATCAGGAATCGACGGTTGGCCGTGCTGGCCTGCAGGGTGGATGCCGTTGTTTTCTGATTGGCGGCGACC